>CAZSUE010000381.1:3935-5270 GCA_964609045.1 uncultured archaeon
CTGGATAAACCGCCCCCACTGCTTGTGGAGGAAGGTGGTGCTCCCGATATGGATGTCGGAGAGGAACGCTACGGAGACCGGCACGGAGGCGTTATGGAGCGTGCGGTTGCGTGGGATGTCGGGGAAGACGATCTTTTCGAGCATCACCAATCGGTTATCGACATAGCGCGAGGAGCGTTTCCCGTATCGCTCCTGGTCGGATCGCATGCGCCCTTCGACGCAGACGACTTCGTCGTCGATGAGCGGCGTGTCGAAGAGCGGGCTGTTCTTCGATATGAACGCGCTGATGCTGTCCTCGAGGTCTTCGATCTCCACGATCATATTGTCGTTCTTGGTGGTGCGTACCGCCTTGACCATGCCGATGAACCGCACATCCTGTTCCATTCCGTTGCGCAACATCTTGATCGGGATCAACCCGGTGGTCTCCGAGCCGTGTTCGCGCAGGATGCCGCGCAGCTTCTCGTACCGGCTCTGGAAGTAATGGGTGAAATCCTTGATCGTGCCTTCGCAGGTGGAGTGGCCGGTGATGTCGGAGACGATATCGACCACCGCGTCGTACTCCCGCGCCACCGGCGAATAATCTCGGGGGAAGCGCGCATCGAGCACTGGCGTCATCGCGCGCGTGAGCCGCGGCTCGTTCTCGAGAGCGGTTTCGGTTTCGGTTTCGGGTTGCAGTGCTTCGCGCCTGCCCGACAATTCGCCCTCCAGCTCACCGGAGGGAGTGGCGGCGGACGGGGCTGCGTTCGATGCGGGAGTGGCAGTGGTGACGCTGGGCGCGGCTCGTATCGCCGTGGCGCCGTTACCCTTTTCATGTCGTGTCTTCGTGGGTCTGGATCGAGACGGTGGGGTGGGTTTTGTGGCGGATGTAGATGTAGATGTAGATGTAGATGTAGAGGTGGAGGTGGACGGAGGTGAGGAGGGTGATGGTGATGGCGATGGAGTGAGAGAGGATGCTGCAAGAGCAGCTCCCGCACCCACCGCCTCGCTAGGGCCCGTATCAGTCCCCCGTTCGGGCGCGGCGGTTCCGGTTCCGGTTCCGGTTCTGGTCCCGTCGCCGTGGTTATTGCCGTTGCCGCGTTGCAGCTTGCGGCGGCGGTTCTTGGCTGAGGATCCCCCCCTCTTGTGCCCGGTCGCGTCACGGTCGGTCCCGTCGCCGGAGGCGCTCTGCGCGATACGGTTCAGGATGTCCATGGTGAGGACGACGGGCGGGTCGCGGAGGTTTCGGATGATGGCGGCGGCGTATGCGTTCGGGTCATCTTGCGCCTTGATGTGGTTGCAGACCTCCGGTCCGATGAGCATTCCCGCCGAATGAAAACATTGACATATCTCGCGTGG
>CAZSUE010000382.1:0-5264 GCA_964609045.1 uncultured archaeon
ACCGACCCGTTCGATCCCGACACCGACGACGACGGGCTCACCGACGGGTTCGAGGTCAATACGGTGGGAAGCCGCCCCGACCGCGCCGATACCGACGGGGGCGGTGTGGCGGACGGGCGCGAGTACTGGCAGGATCACGACCCGCTCGACCCCAGCGACGATTGGCTTCTCGTCGATAGTGACGGCGACGGGCTGAGCGATGTAGACGAGGACCGTGACGGTGACGGCGAACTGGACGCCAACGAGACCGACCCAGACGACCGTGATACCGACGATGACGGGCTCGGGGACGGGTTTGAGCGCGCCATCGGATCGGACCCGCGTTCCAACGACACCGACGGCGACGGGCTCGGCGACCATACCGAGGTCCGCGAGCTACGGACCGACCCGCTGGACAACGATACCGATGACGACGGGCTCGACGATCGTACCGAGGTGGAACTGCTGGGGACCGACCCGCGCAAGAGCGACAGCGACGGCGATTCTATCGGGGACGGGACCGAGGTCGATATCGGCACCGACCCACTGGCGCCGGATACGGACCGCGACCAGCTCCACGACGGGTACGAGTACAATATGCTCGGTACCGACCCGCTGGATAACGATACCGATGGCGGTGGGCTGCTCGACGGCGTGGAGGTCGCCATCGGCACCGACCCGTTCGATCCCAGCGACGACGTGGGGCCAACGGATCACGACGACGACGGGCTCGACGACGCCACGGAGAACGGTACCGTCGGCACCGACTGGCGCGACCCGGATACCGACGGCGACGGGCTGCAAGATGGCGCGGAGGTGCTCGCGTACGAGACCGACCCGCTGGATAACGATACCGACGACGACGGGCTCGACGATGCGCTCGAACTGGTCACCATCGGGTCCGATCCGTTGGTGGGGGACACCGACGGTGACGGGCTCGATGACGGTGAGGAGTATCGGCGATGGGGGACAGATCCCACGGATGGCGATACCGATAACGACGGTCTCGACGATGCGCGCGAGATCGAGGTGCTAGGCACCAATGCCACCGACGCCGATACCGACGCTGGCGGCGCCAACGACGGTGCGGAGGTGGAGTGGGGCACCGACCCGTTCGACCCCGGCGACGACGACGAGGTCGGCGTGATCACCACGATGCTCCCGCAGCTCATCGGGCTGCTCCCCGATGCGGTACTCCACAAGGGGCGAACCTTCGAGGTCTCCGGGTCGGTGGTGGACGGTGAAGGCGTCGGCATCGCCGATATCGAGCTGGAGCTCTTCGTCAACGCCTCCGGTGCGGGGTCGTTTTCGGCGGGGACGCTCGAGACGAATCGGTTCGGTCACTTCCTCGGTGAGCTCTCCGTCCCCCCGGCGCTTCCCACGGGAGGGGCGATCGTCATGGCGAGGACGGTGGAGACCCAGCGCGGTGCCACTGTCTATGCATCACGGTGGTCCGAGCAGGGCGCCGGTGTGACGGTGCGCAGCACCACGCATTTCACGGTGGAGGTGCCGACGCGCGTCGGGCGCGGGCACGAGCTCAACGGCACCGTGCGGCTCCGGGACGCGGGCGAGCTGCCGGTGGGATCACAGCCGATCCATCTTCAATGGGACGACGCGCCCGTATCGCCGCTTGGTTTCACCGACGACGACGGCGCTATCTGGTTCGCGTTCGATGTGGGCGACAGTGTGGGTGCGCACCGGCTCGATATCGAGTTCTGGGGCAGCGACACGCTTGCGGCAGCCAATACCACGAAACATGTCTTTGTAACATCGAACTATATCGAGCTGACACTGGCGGTCTCAACTTCGACGGTGCGCCTCAACAGCTCCGATGCGGCGGTGGAGATCTCCGGCACGGTACGGGACGAGACAGCGACCCCGGTGGACGGCCAGCTCAGCCTCGAGATCGGCGCGGAAAGCAAGTGGGGCGATCAATGGACATCGGCCACGGTCGATATCGACTTCGGGGAGGGGAGCTATCGCTACCGGCACCGTTTCGAGCCGCGCAGTACCGTCCCCGGCGAGAATAGGGTCAGCGTCACCTTCGCGGGCACCGAGCGCTACCCGCGGGCGACCAATCGTACCACCATTACGGTGATCGGCACGACCCAGATCACGCTGGAGCCCGGAACGCTTTACCGCGGGACCGATGAAACGATCCTCGGCCAGCTCGTCGATAATCGGAACGAGCCGGTGCCAAACCGAACACTGGAGGTAGCGCTCGACGGCGCGTCCGTCGGCGGTGTGGTCACCGACTACGAAGGCGTCTTTTCCATTCCCGTGCGAGTGGACGAGGACGCGCCGTTGGAGGAGATCGCAGTTCGGGTGCGATATCGCGGCGATGCGGTGCGAACGGGGATGGCGACCACCTCGCAGTACCTCGTCTGTGCGCGCACCACGATTCGACTGGACGGTCCACCGCCGAGCGAGTTGAACCTGAAAGAGACTTTCGAACTGCGCGGAACGCTCCGGACCAGATTGGACGAAGCGGTGGGCGCGCATGAGGTCCGGGTGTACATCGACGAGAACGGCGATGAGAGCTATCAACGGAGTTACGACCATATCATCGGCAGGGTCCAGACCGATCCCGACGGCAGCTTTACCTTCATCGGCACCGTGCCGCTCAAGAGCGACGTGGGACCCAACACCGTCGTGGTCGGGTTCGAAGGGGCCTCACATTACGACCGTTCCGGCACCGCGTTCGACATCATCGTTCGGTCGGCGACGCAGCTGCGGCTCTGGACAAGCGATACGCTCGCCTATAACCGACCGTTCAACATCAGCGTGGAACTCACCGACGAAGCGGGACGCGGCATCGAGGGAGGGACCATCCACCTGACGCTGGGCGGCAGCACCGACGACCCCATCGGGGACCGCGCGCTGGATATCCAAACGGATCAGGGCGGGACCGCGAGGGCGATGCTGACCTTCCCCGCGGGGGGCGAGCTCGAGGTGCGGGCGAGCTTCCAGCCCGCGGCCGATGCGTACCTCGACCCTTCGAGCGCGGCGAAGAGCTTCGAACCCAGCGCCCAATCCACCGCCGACTCGATCGCGGGGTGGGTGTTCGTGGGTGTACTCGCGCTGGTGGTCGTCGTGGCCATTGGTGGGTACCTCCTCCGCCGCCGGCGCCGCGCCGATCATTTCGAGGAGATCGGTGCGCTGCTGCGCAATACCGTGGAGGAGCTGGAAGAAGAAAGCGACGCGTTCCGCCGCATCATCTATCGCGCATATCGGAAATTGGAAACTGTACTCATGCGCTACGGGTACCTTCGCCGACCCAGCCAGACGGTGCGCGAGTTCGAGACCGCCATACGAGCGGCGCTCCCGTTGGACGAGGCCTCGCTGGAGGTCCTCATCGGGCTCTTCGAGGTGGCGCGGTATAGCGACCACGAGCTGGACTCCGATGCCGGGTACCGCGCCATGGTCGGGTTGAAGCGCGTCCTCGAAAGCCTCGACCGGTATATCGCCCATCAGGGGAGGAAGAGCGAAGGTGATGCCAGCGGCGGCTGGTTGTCGCGGTTTGGTCGCCGGTCCGTTTTATCGAAGGAGGATGAAAAAGATCCTGCAGAGCGGGCGAAGGGCGAATCCGGGGTCTGGCTGGAGGATGAACTGCTCGCAGTGGGCGAAGAGCTTCGGGTCATCGGAACGGAGGCCCCTGTCCCGCCGGCAGAGAGCGTCGAGGAAGCGTGGCCAGCAGGTGGGGTCGATCATGCGTTCGATGTAGATGAGGATATGGACGCAGATGCAGTTGCAGATCGGGATGCGGATGAGTGGATGGGAACGGTCGGTCCGGGTCGTCATCCCACCGCGGTGCCGCTCCCACCCGCAGAGACAACGATGGAGACGGAAACGGAGACAGATACAGATACAGATACAGATTCAAATACAGATGCAGATACAGAGAACGAGGGAGATTTGGGTAATAAGATGGAGGGTGTGGCCAAGGACGAAAGTGACCATGGAAGCGTGGCGCTCATGCGCGAGGAGATAGACGCGGCGATGGGTGGTACCGACGAGGAAACATTCGAAGGGTTCGAAGGGATCGAGGAATTCGGTGATCTCGAGGAATATGAACAGTTGGAGGGCGTCGAGGGATCCGACGAATGGGGCGATGAAGCATGGGACGATATGGATGACGAGAAACGGTGATACGATCGAACGAGCGGAGGGCGACGCGCTGGGCGATGAAGAGAACGATCTCAGCATGGACGCGGGGGGTGTGAGTACCGACCCCGTTGGCACGATTGCAGTTGAGAGTCGAGAAGGGGAGGTGATCGTGGGCACTGCCGCCGTGGCGCGGTCGCAAACCCGGCTTCGACGCGGCGGCCAGCGATCCCGGTATGGGGCGGTCGGCGTGGAAGGGGAGCGATCCCGTCCACGATCGAAAGAGTGGAGCGCGTCACAAATTGCCGGTTCGGGGCGCGGGTCGGGCGGAGAGCGGTTAGCGACATTCGGGGGGGTGCTGAGGCGTTATATCGCGCCCATCGTTCTCGCGGTGGCGCTCATCGTGGGTACCTCGGTGCTCTTTGCACTGGTCCCGTCGCGTGACGCACAACTCTCGGCCTACGACGAGGGATGGAACGACCTCTCCGCACTTCGCACGTTGGCGGAAACGGTCGGATATCGCACGCGGAGCATCATCTCCACGCCGCTGACATTGGACCAGCTCTCAGATGCTGCATGTGCGCGTTCGATCCTGTTCATCAACGGGGTAGAATACCGCTACACGCTCTCGGAAGCGGAGGCGATCGAATCGTTCGTCAACCGGGGCGGGAGACTCGTCCTCGGCGAGGATTTCGGGCTCGCCAATTCGTTGAGCGAATCGGCCTTTCACGTGCGGTTCACCGGCGGGCGGCTCTGGGACGGCCAGTTCGTGACGAATCCTTCGTTGGTCAAGGTCACGGTCAATCGCAACCGTTATAACCAATTCTTCGAAGGGACCCTTTTACTGAACGAGCCCACCGTGTTGGAGGCTGCGGACGAGGGCGTCATCGCGCGCTCGAGCGAATATAGCTGGGTCGATCTCAACCATAACGACCGCCTCGACGGCAATATCGACGACGACCCGCAGGTGGAAGAGTACTATGCCGAATATCCGCTGATCAGTGTCCGAGACTATGGCGAGGGGCGGGTCGTGTTCATCGCCGACGCGTCGCTCTTCATCAACGATATGCTCACCCGCGAGGATAATGCAGCGTTCGCGCGGGAGATGCTCCTCGAGCTGCTCGATCCGACGGTGGCGATGGGCGAGGACGGACCGGAGGCGCAGGTCATCTTCGACGAAT
>CAZSUE010000383.1:0-5259 GCA_964609045.1 uncultured archaeon
GTCGTCGGAGTACTGGTGGATGGCGGGGTCGCCGGTCGCCGTGCTACCGTCCCCGAATTGCCATTCCAGCGCGGTGAGATAGCCGTCCGGGTCGCGGGCGGCGGCGGTGAAAGTCAGCTTCGTGCCGGTCTCGGTGACAAACGCCATGGGCTCGACCGTCATGTTCGGCGGCACCGCTGGCGCGACGCTGTCTGGATCGGTATATGCGATGGAGAACTTGGCGATGGGCGGGGTGTTGATATGGACCATGACGATGTCGGTATCGGTGCGGTTCCAGTTGTTCGTCCAGACGACGGTCAATGTCACTTGATAGAGCCCCGGACGCGCATAGGTGTGTGCCACCGCCGGCTCACTGGTCGTTCTCCCCGCTCCATCGTTCTCGCCGGTCCCGTCCCGCGCATCGAAGTCCCAGCGATAGAGGAGCGGGTCGCCGAACGGGTTGGACGAGCCGCTGGCGTTGAATGTGACGGTGCTGTTCGTACAGATTTGGTCGGGACCGGCGTCGGCATGCGGCGAGAGCGAGACCGGGTTGACTGCGAGGACCGTCGTCGCGGTCCGGGCGAGGCCACCGTCGTCGGTGACAGTGCATGCGACCTCGTAGACCCCGCCGGGCGGGACGACGAACGAGACGAGGCTGGTAGTAAAGACCCATTCCTCACCCCGGCCGGTGATACGCCAGCAAAATGCGACGAGTCCCCCGTCGGGGTCGTCGTACCGGCGCGGCTCCAGTGCTATGGCCTCGCCGCTCGCACGGGGACGGACCGTGGTCTCGAACGGCGCCAGCGCGACGACGGGGGCGATGTTCTGGCTCACCACGATGCGGCATCGGAGTGCGGGCGCCGTCGCGTCCGCGCGCACCGCGACGGTGACCAGGAGCACATAGCCGAAATACCGCTGCGCACCGCTCGCGTTCTCTCCCCCTCCGTCCGCGCCCATCACGAATGAGCCGTTCTGTTCATGTTCGGTGGTCTCGTTGGGCCCCGGCGGCGACCAGTTCCCGAAGGCGGTATTCCATTGTGTGAGGTTGAAAAAGCGGCGCTGGCGGTCGGGGAGGAGCGCGAAAAGCGAGGCGTCGACCACGAAGCTCGCATTGGCACCGCCCGAGGATGCGTTGGCCGCCGAGCCGTTGCGCGCAAGACGCAGCTGGCATTGCCAATCGAAGGCGCAGTGCGAAAACGGTTGCGCCACCGTCAGCGCCACGGTCTGCTGGGACCACCCCTCAGGAGTGCTGCGGTGGCCGCGTTCGTGCGCCGGGGGCGTCGTATTGAGCATGGTCTCCATGGTGAACCGTCGATGGTCGTGTGTGAGGTGGGTCTCTTCCGTGTGATCGTCGGCGGCGAGCGTGGTCTGGTCCACTGAATAATAGTGTGCACTATGGTTGAACGCACATGGTGTGAGTCGTTCTGCGAGCCAATGATACGCACTCTTGAAATGGTACTCCCCCGCACCGCCGTGGCTCCCGCCCGCACTATCGATCAGCCCGAAATTCCGCTCGATCTTGGTGAGCGCATCGCCTTCGTCGTTATTGGCGGAATCGAAGAGCTCGTACCAGAGGACGCCAGAGAACCCGTCCTCGCGGCCGCCGTCCATATGGAAATACCGGAGGAACCGATCGGTGGCGCGGCGATAGAACTCGCGCTGTGTCGCTTCATCCACCCCGCTCTTGCCCGTGCTCATCCCCGACTCTGCGACGATGACCCACTCCGGCGTTCGTTCGCAGATATAGCGCGTGAAATCCACGAGCGTGGCCGCGTCGCCGGTGCTCCAGGTGCCAGGGTAGAAATCGAGCCCGATCGTATCGAGCGTGCCCGCGTTACGGATTTGGTCGAAATAGCTGAGCGTATGCGAATGGGCGTTGCCGGTCATCCAGACCCAGTCCACGGAAAAGTTGACGACGATGGGCGAAACATCGATGGCAAGCTCCCATTCACGTATCGCATCCTCCTCCGCCTGGCGCACCGCGTTGGTGCCTCCGATGAGGAGTGAGAGTTCGTCGCCTTGGGACCAGCCGTTGTGGTGATACTCATGGTTCATCTCGTTCTCCACCTCGATACCGAGAAGCGCGGCGTATGCATCCGGTGCGGTGGTCCCAAGCGTACGGGTGAACGCGTAGACGAACGCGTAACATTTGCTACTATAGCGGTTCTCCTCGCCCTCGTCATATGCGCCGGTACCGCCGAGGATGGGAAGGAGCGTCAGATCGTTGGCATAGGCCCACCGACAGAGATTGGCGAGACGATAAACCGCGCTCATCTCTACCGAGCCGTTATCGGCCACCGCGCTCATGATATCGATATCGAAGCGGAGGGTGTGGAGGTGCGTGGGATGGAGGATGGAATCGACGATCGATTGCATCGTGGGGTCGGTCACGGGGCTATCGGGCACGCTCGGTACCCACTCGGTGCGATAATGCCAGGTGATCCCCCAGAACGGAAGTGGTGGGAATTGCTCGGATAGCGGTCGGGTCGAACTGGCGGTTCGTGTGGATGCGGCGCCTGCATTGCTCGACATCGGTATCGACATCGGTATCGACAACGACAACGGCGTCGATCTCGAGCTCGAAATCGAACTCGAAATCGCAGTAGCGGTGCTGTGTTGCTTCGAATGGAGGATAAAAGGATCGGCGAGCGATGCGAACACGCCGACGATGAGAAGGACGACGATGCTAAGGGCCAGAACGGTGCATCTGTCCACCCGTGGGCGTAAGATGTTTCTGGGGCGGTGGGAGTGCGAGTACTGTGTACGCTGAAGCGCCGCGCGGCGTGAGACAGTTATTGCCATAGCGATCGAAACGGTGGGAGGGGTGTTGGTTCTCTCAAACGCGATGGGAGAGGGCATCATCTGATAGGGAGTGGCTGGAGTGGGCTGGAGTGGGCTGGACGGTACTACTTGCTGGTCGGTTGGTCGGTCGCTCGGTCGCTCGGTTGCTCGGTCGCTCGGTCGGTCAGTCGGTCGGTCGGTCGTTCGGTTGCTCGGTCGTTCGGTTGCTCGGTCGTTCGGTCGCTCGGTTGGTCGGTTGCTCGGCCGGCTGGTTAGATGCTGAGTTGGTCGTTGTCGTGGCTATAGATATAGGTGCCGTCGAACTGGCGTAAAAGGTCGATGGAGCCCAAGGCATCCACCGGATCATAGAGGACGCCGACGATATTACGCCGCTCGAGGTTCTCCTCCAACGGTGCCACATCGCCGCAGTAGATATAGCGCTCCTCCGTTTCGCCGGCTGGCTCATCCCATTTGACCGCAGCTTCGTCCTCGCCGACGGCAACGAGCACCGACTGATGGCCCGGCGTATGACCATAGGTGGGGATCACATCGACGCCCTCTCGGACGCGATAGGGGCCCTGACGCGTGTTATAAGGGCGCCCCTCGAACAGTTGCTGGATATAGCCGCCGGCCTGGAAGCGATGCGGGTCGAGCGCATAATCGAGCTCGTCGCGCTGGACATAGAACTCCGCATTCTCGAAATGGCGGTTGTTCCCACAATGGTCGAAATGGAGGTGGGTATTGATCACCACTGCGATATCGTCGGGGTGGAGGTCGCGACTGCGCAGTTCGTCTATGAGCGTCGGCTCGTGACGGTGCTCGATATAGCGGTCGTACGGCTCCGGCAGCTCACCGATACCGGTATCGACGAGGAGATAGCCGTCATCGGTGTCGATGAGCGCCGGTTTCAACGCGGCGTCGTATTTCTGGCCGTAGTACCGCTCTTTCCCGTATACGAGCATCCCCAGATCGATCTGGAACGACCCGTCGGAGAGAAGCTCGATGCTCTTGACCACCACTTCCTCGCCTCCCGTTCACCCAATACCAGTGAGTGCGTATCGACGATCAAAGTAACACAGAACACAGATCACAGAACACAGAACCCAGCAGGATCAGATCAGTGCCTCGACCAGCGTTTGCGTCTCGCGTACGCCGTCGAGCTGGCAGATCTCCGTGAGCACCGTACCGAGGAGGCGCTGGACATTGTTCCCCTCGACGACGACGATCATATCGAACGCACCGGTGACGAGGCTCACCATGGTGACCCCTTCGATCATCGGGATATATTCATAGAGCGATTGCAACATGGTTGGCGCGGCGGTGACGAGCACGAACACTCGGCCACTGTTGGTCCGCGTGAGTTTCTGTTTCGGTCCTTTCGGCATATCGACCCCTCTACCGTTCAACATCGCGGTATTATATAAATGTAAGCGTTGGGCGGTTTTTGCTCGCCTCCTCGCTATCCTAATACATCGTCCCAAACGTTCGATCCAATTATAAATATAATATACATCGCCATTCGGAAATGCTCTTATACTATCCTATCCTATCTATCGTAAGCGTCAGTCCATATCACCGCCTCGATCGGTCTTCAAACGGGGTCAATTCCCACTCGTTCGCCCCAGTACCATGGGCCAAGGGACCAGGGGACCAGGAGGCCGGGAGGCCGGGAGGCCAGGATGCCGGGATGCAAGGAGGCTAACTGGACAGGTGGTCAGGGGAAATGCATGGGGCGGGGGTCGTGAACGATCGATAGTGGTGCACAAGTGCACGAGGATTGGCTGCCCGATCGATACGAGGTGACACAATGCATGAACTTCTCTCGTGGATCAGACACGATAACAAGCAGATCATCTATGCTGACTGGCGCAAACTGAAGGGCGACGAATTCGTCGCGGCGGTCGACGGCCTCATCGAGGTATACGACCAGCACGAACCCGATAGCCTCCTCGTATTGATCGATATCCGGGACGCCTACGCCAATCGCGAGGTCAAGGACCGGATGAAATACGCCAACACCGTCAGCGCGGCCAATAAGATCGCGGGGGTCGGCGTGGAGGGCATCAAACGCGTTATCGCGAACTATGTGCGTAAAGGGATCTACTTTGCCAAGAGCACGGAGGATGCAAAGGAGTGGCTCGTCTCCTGATCCGATCACCTTCGCTCGCGTCGCGAGAGATGCCCACTGCGATCGACACCGGCCGACGCCGCGCCGGGAAATGAACCGTCGATGAGGGCATATATAGCGCTTCCGGGCAAATGCTATATATGAGAACCGCCGCGCCGAGGAGTTTCACCGATGGACCAGCCGGCATCGGCGCCGCACCGCATATCTGCCGAGGGCGAGAGGAGGGGGCAAGCATCAGCTCTAATACCTTCGGATATGCGTCGGCGCCACACATCCACAGAGCCCCCTCGTCGCCGTCGCAGTGGTGTGAATTGCCCTGTTCGCGTTTCGACGGTGTAGTACGCACCTTACTGTGCACTGGACACCGCTTC
>CAZSUE010000384.1:0-5257 GCA_964609045.1 uncultured archaeon
GTTTCATCGTCAGCGACCTCGAAGATACGATCAACGAGTCGTATCTCAAGGCGGAAAAGAAGTTCGAGCAATACGAGCAGAACATATCGCGCCTCTTCGATATTCGCGAGCAGATCATCATGCTGGATACGACCGGGTTCGACGACCAGCTGCGGTCGATCTACGAGAAACTGATGGACCCGACGCGTGTGGAGGAGGTGGAACGCGAGGTTGCCGCTTTGGAAGCGGCGGTGGACGAACGCAAGCGCCGGATCGCGCTTTCGAAGCAGTTGATGGAATGGCGTGTGGAGGGGCTGAACGTCTCGCGGTTGGAGGCGGTATTGAACGAGCACATCGAGGCGGTGGAGGCGGCGTTCGCACAATACGAACGCGACCTCGAACAGTTGGAACGGCTGCGTGCGCGGCTCGGTGAGCTCGAGGTCGCGGGCTTCGAGGACGAGGTCGACGCACTGCGGGAGCGGATGATGGACCCGGACGCACTCGATGCACTGGAACGGGATTTGGAGCGGTTGGAGGGGAAGGTACTCACGGCGAAGAACCGTCGCGATGCGCTGTGCGAGGAACGCACCGCGCTCCTCGAGACGGGCTACCATACCCAGCGGCTCGCAGTGGTCGATGACGAAACGGTGCCGGTGCAAGAGGTCGAGCGGGTGTACAAGAATATCCGCGATATGATCGCGCGGGCGCAGGGAATGCGTGAGAAACTGGAACAGATCCGTTTCCCCGAGCTCCAACACGAGGTCGAGGCGTTGATCCCGAAGCTTTTCGACCTCGACGACCTCTCCGCGCTCGCTGGCGCGGTGGGGACGCTGAGGAAACGTGCGCGCGCGCTCTCCGAGCGGCGCGACGAGCTTTTCGAGCGTGTGGACCACTGGGCGGCGGACGGATACGATACCACATCGCTGCGCGCACGGTTCGAACCGCTGGAGGAGACGCGCCTCGATACGGTCGAACCCTCTGTGGAGAAGTTCGGTGAAATGGTCAGACGCTGCGAGACGCTGCGGAAGTACCTCATGCAGATCGAGATCCCGGAGCTCGAGAACGAGGTGATCCTCATGCTGGAGCATCTGAAACGGCCCATGGAGATCGACGACCTCGCCGCCGGGTTGGAAGTTCTCCTCGAACGGGTCATCGAGATCGAAGCGGATCGCGCCGAGCGCTTGTCGCAGATCCGCGACCTCTCCGAGCGGGGATACTATGGATTCGGTATCAAGGATCCGTTCGCGCTCTCGCTCGATGTGCTGCAATTACGGCTCGACGAGATCGCGGAGCGTGTGGCGCACGCCGAAGCGGTCATGGAGCGGTTGGACGCTTTGGAAGCGGTGGGTATCGAGGTGGATCGGGAGCGGTTCAGCGTGGTGGCCCGGAACCTCCAGCGCACCGATGAACTGGGATCGATGCTGGAACAATTCGAAGCGGACGCACGCGAGCGGTTGCATGTGACGGTGGAATCGTACGCTTCGCAGGGGTATGAGACCGACTCGCTGGAGGCGGTGGCAGCGGACGACATCGTTGCGTTCGCCAACGCGCTGGCGGTCTATCGCGAAAAGGTCGAAAGTTTGGACGAGATCGGTAATGTGGTGCAGCAGATGGACACCTCGCTGTTCGAAGAGGAGCTGGCGGCGATACGACGCGATCTGAAGAACCCCGCCAAGCTGGGGGCGATCGTCGAGCAGCTCCAGGATATCGAGCGGTCGATCGCGAAGAAGCGCCAGGAGATGCGTACGATGATCGATCTCTGGGCGGAGGAAGGCTACGAGGTGGCGCCGCTACGGGAGAAGTTCGACGCGCTCGATCTCAAATCGCTCTCTTCGGCCATTACGCGCTATCGCAACAATATCGAAGCGTTACGCAAGTACGAGCAGCGGGTCAGTGAACTGGATACGAGCGGCCACGAGGCCATGGCGGCGGTGGTTTGCAAACAATTGAAGGATCCCGAGGCGCTGGGTGCGGTGCGCACCGCATACGAGGAGCTGCAGGCGGCGGTGGTGGCGCAAGAGGTGCGTGTGGAGAAGATCCGCGAGAAGGTCGAGCGATGGCAGCAGCAGGGGTATTATCTCGATTGGTTCGTCGAGATCCTCAACCGCGGTCCGAACCAGCGCATCATCGACGAGTTCGAGGAACTGAAGGCGACCATGGAACGGATCTACGATATCCGCGAGGAGATCCTCAAGCTGGACCAGGATCAGTTCGCCGCGGAGATACGCTCGATCAATACGCTTTTGAACTACCCGTCGAAACGCTCGGAGATCGAACTGGAATACGAGGCGATCGGGGCGAAGCGCGATGTGATCAGCTCGGCGCGCGACGAGTTCGAAGGGCAGCTCGCGGCGTGGGAGGAGGCGGGCTATAATGTCTCGCCGTTGCGGGGGTTGGAGAGCACCGACCCGGATGCGCTTCGGCAGCATCTCGCCGATTATCGGAAAAAGATCGAGAAGCTGCAGGCGCTCGAAGCGAAGCTCGAGGAGATGGATACCTCGGAGATACCGATGAAGGTGCGGAAGCTGCGCTCGATGCTGAAAGATCCCATGCGCATCTTCGAGATCGAGACCGAGCTGCTCGAGATCGAGATCCTCGCCGAGGAGTACTCGAAACGCAAGTTCATCCGCGAGGCGATCCGGAACTATAAGGCGTCGGGGTACGAGGTGCGCGAGATCCTCGCCTATCTCAATAGCGATATCGAGACGTTAGAGACACGGTTCGCGCGGTTCAAGAGCAAGATCAAGAAATTGGAGGATATGCAACTAAAGCTGGAGCTGCTCGATACCTCGGAGTTCGAAGAGGAGACGATGGTGCTCGAGAAAAAGCTGAAGGATCCCGCCAATATCTTCGATTGCGAGACGGAACTCTTGGAGCTGGAGATGCTGATCGAAGAGAGCCAGCAGGGCGCGACGAAGGAGCAGTTCAAAGCGCGGCTCGAGACGCTCAAGAAGCTCGGGTACAATGTCTCACGGCTCGAGGATGCGATGCTCGCCGACGATGCCGCCACACTCAATCGCAAGTTCCGCGAGTACGAGGAAGATGTGGAGAAGCTGCACAAGCTGGAGCGGAAGCTGAACGCCATGGAAACGAGCGGTTTGGAAAAACAGGTGGAATCGATCCGCAAGAAATTGAAGGACCCGGACCAACTGTTCGCAGCGGAGACCGACATCCTCGAGCTAGAAATTTTGATCGACGAGCAGGAGGAGGGGTAGCGCGGCGTTCGGACGGCTAACGGCACCGTTGTGACGGGATCAGTCGGTGGTGCGGCTCCCATGTTCTATTTAGATTTTGCCCGTAAAGTCTAAATAGGGGTTGGCATTGGGCCGACGGTGCCGAGAAGGGCTGCAATACCGGTGTCGAACGAAGCGAACGCTTCTTTTCTTTATTCCTCTGTTGCCTCGCGCATCGTATCGTTGACCATTAGGAGCAGCTTTGCCAAGCGTTCTATGAGATGATCCGGGCGGGCTTCGCGAATCGCCGCCGCATCGGGATATCCCCATGCGCACTCATTGAGGACGATCACCGATCTGCATCCGACCCGCTTGGCCAGTGCCACATCGTGGATCGTATCGCCGATGTAGATCAAATCCCCCAGCGGGATCATCGCGCTTGCAGCTATCGTGCGGAGCGCCTCGTTCTTGGACCCAGACTTGCTATCGACCGTGAAGAGCCGATCGAAATATGCACTCAACCGGTAATTTTCGAGGATCTTTTGGACATACGAGGAGTGGCTGTTCGTCACAATGAACATCCCGTGGCCCTCTTGCCTCAATGCCTTCAACACATCGGCCACATCCGGGCAGAGCGGGACCGCCTCGGCGGTGACGCCCGCGGTGAGCGCGACGATCCGTCGTTCGATGCGCTTCACCTCAGCATCCGTGGCCTCTTTGTGCCCGCGGCCTCTCTTACCTCCCTCCAGCTTTATGAGACGCTCGATCGTTGCGCGGATGGAGGGTTGGAGCGTCGCCGCGACCTCGTTGCGTGTGATCTCGAACCCGCTCTCTTCGATCAGCCGCATGATCAAGTCGATGTACGCGCTCTTGGAATCGACGAGCACACCGTCGAAGTCGAATGCAATATACCAGGCCATCTCGATCCTGGGCACCTATGAGTTCGTGGTACTAAAAGGTGACCGGGGCAAATAAAATAAGCAACGATCGGGTTGACAGTGCACCCGATCTGTCGCCGGCGCGTCGTTGCCCCACGAGGTTGTCGCACGCCTCCGGGCGGATGTGTAGATCCTCGCTCGTAGAAACGGCGATGGCTTCGTTCCATGGTATGCGCGTGAGCGAGCCAAAAGACAAAAAAAGGCGACCGTCATACCACTTTGGCTGGATTTCATGAAAACGCTCAATATCAAGAACCGTCATCGGCTCAATAAGAAACGGTCGCGCGAGCTCGAGAACGCGCTTTGCATGCGCTACGGCAACTGTATCGACCTCTCGAAGCATACGGTGGAACGCGCCACGAGCGAGGAGCAGGAACTCTATCTCATCGATAATAAGGTGGGCGCGTTCCAGCTCGGCGAGGGAGCGGCGCTCACGGTCCGTGGTCTCCTCCTCTTTCGCCCAGAGCGGTATTGGGTCACCGTGGACATGGGCGCGGTACGGTTCGTGACCAATGGCGCGGATGTGATGGCGCCCGGCATCGTCGACGCCGACGACGACATCGCCACGGGCGATTTGGTATGGGTCCGCGACGAGCGGAACGAACAGCCGCTGGCGATCGGCGAGGCGCTCTGTGCCGGAGAGGAGATGGTCGAGCGTGAAAGCGGGAGAGCGATCAAGTCGATCCATTATGTTGGCGACGCGCTCTGGCACGCCGGCGAGGACTGATCGTTCTGGAAAATGGAAGAGGACCTCGCTGAGAATCCGATCGATCGAGCCAGTTGGGCGACGTGGAGTGGAAGCGCGCTCTTGGTCAGAAGTACCCATGGATCGATCAGATGCGGAGCCAAAGCAATAATACTACGAGCGGGATGGCGAACCCGACTGAATGGTAGGTGCGTTTGCTATGGAATCACTTTCACACAACGACGCGTTCCGGCTCGCGCGACCGCTGCCGTACGCGCTGGTGACCTCACTGGATGAAGATGGAGAGCCCAACGCGCTCGGCGTGTCGTGGGTGACGCGAACCTCTTTTCGGCCGCCGCTGATGCTCATCTCCGTCGATCACACCCGATATTCGCATGACGGTATCGCGCATCACGGCCAGTTCGTCGTCAACTACCCGAGCCGCGCGCAGGCGAAGGGCGCATGGATCTGCGGTAGTAGAT
>CAZSUE010000385.1:0-5249 GCA_964609045.1 uncultured archaeon
CCGTCGTCGGAGGACGCGCCCGAGCTTGGCGCCATCAGCGGTATCGGCCAGCGCACCCTCGATCGTATCCGAACGCAGATCGGTGACGACGCGGCGGTACGTCGCGCCGCGGAGGCGCACGACCTCGAGGCGTTCACCGCCATCAAAGGTATCAGCCAACGCCTCGCCGTGCGCATCATCACCACGCTCCTTGGCGGTCACTATTGCGATCTCCTCCGTACCGATCGCGCGCGCCAGATCTATTACGATTGCATCGAGCGCATCCGTAACTACGCATGTACCGCCTATGGCCGGAACAAGATCGCGCTCTTACTCCCCCTCGCCGATCGCGCGCAGATCGATGCACGGTTCCAGTTCGTCGCTGCGGCGCGCGATGAGGTCGCCGACCAGCGCGACCAAACATTGGACATGATCCGGGACGAGCTGCGCGCATTGAACCGGTTCCAGAACGCCAAACCGCGCTACGACTCGTCGCGGGTCATCCTCGCCGAGAACGACGCTATCGCAGACCAGCTTGCAGAGTACAAGATGGATCGGTACTGCCCGGTGGTGACACCGGAGGGCGCCCATCGGTTGACCGGCACTGAGCTCGTGGTCTATGCCTACGAGGACGGTATCCTCGATGACGGGACGAACGAACGGCTTATACCGGTGTTCTATGCGTCGGACCCGGAGACATTCTGCCCCGAGATCGTGCTCGACTGGTTCGAGCGCAACCGCGAGACGATCGACACCCTTGCCGCGATCCACACGCTCCTCGACGAGGAGCGGGAGACGGCGGCCCAGCGCGCGCTCCTCGGCATGGAACGGTTCGGATCGGAACCGTTCGACGAGCGTGAGGCGATGGAGACCATCGATCAGCTCTGTAGCGAGATGAACGAGCGCATCAAGCGCGCGGTGAGCGATGTCCAGCTCGAAGGCGACGAGATCCTCGAGCTGCTCGGCCAGACGCTTCCGCCCAAGCTGCGCGGTGTGATCCGCGATATCCACCGCGAGGCGCTGGAGCGGTTGCAAGAGGCAACGGGGCTCGATGGCGACCCGTTCACCGACGGATACCCCGTGCGCGTGGACGACGACCGTCTCGAACGGGAGCTCGACCGCGCCGCGCGTGAGCGCGAACTCATCGCGTTCGAACGCCGCCAGAAGCTCGCACAGGAGCTTGCGGGGTTGAAACCCGAGCTCGAGACGGAGCTCTCCGATATATTCGAGCTCGATTACCGCTATGCACTCGGCGCGTTCGCTCACGACTACGAACTGGTGGTGCCACACTTCGCCGAGCGGCTCGAACTCGAGGGCGCACTCCATCTCGGGCTCCACGACGACCCCAACGCACAGCGTATCGATTATTCGCTCTCCGACCGGCGCGTCGCCCTCCTCACCGGCGCCAATAGCGGCGGCAAGACCACATTGCTCGAGACAGTGGCGCAGATCGTCGTTCTCGCGCATGTCGGCATGCTCGTGCCCGCACGCACGGCCACCATCGAGCGCGTCGAGGGGCTCTATTTCTTTTCACAAGAGCGCAATCTCGACGCAGGCGCGTTCGAATCGTTCATGCGCCAGTTCATGCCGCTGGCCATCGAGCCGATCAAGAAGATCATCCTCGCCGACGAGCTGGAGGCGATGACCGAGCTCGAAGCCGCGGCCAAGATTATCTCGACCTTCATCGACACGGTGCTCGAGACCGATTCCTATGCGGTGATCGTGACCCATATGGCGTCGGAGATCGTGACCACATCGCAGACGCCGCTGCGCGTGGACGGCATCGAGGCGGCGGGGCTGGACGAGCAGTTCAATCTTATCGTCGATCGGACGCCGAAGCTCGACCATTTTGCGCACAGTACGCCTGAGCTGATATTGCGCCGGCTCTACGAGCGCGCCTCGGGGCGGTTGAAAGCGCTCTACCGGCGCGCCCTCGAACGGTTCGAGACCGATGCCAGAAAGGACAACCCCCTCTCGCCACGAGAGTAGGACATACCTCATTCGGTCATGGAATGGAACTCCCCTCCGATCATGCGACCATGGCCCGCTCATCACCGCCATCCGAACGCGCCGAGGTTGGGGCGCACCCAATGGCCGTTGGGTGGAGGAGACGGTAAACGGGAACGGGAACGGGAACGGGAACGGGAACCGGAACAGAAACGGGAACAGAGGATACCTCTGTGCCTCCTATGCTCACTGTCCCCTGTTCCCACTGCCCACTGCCCACTGCCCACTGTGTCAACTGGGCCTATTCCCTATTCTTGATCGCGATGACGACGTCGTCGACCTCAACGGTGTCCACCGTCTCACCGGCCAAGGTAAGCGAGCGCTGGACATCGATATGCTCGCTGGTGAGCCCCACACTTTCATTGCCGAGCGAAAGCTCATATACGCCGGTCGAAGCCAGTGCCTCGGCCACTTCAGTCGGGTCCGCCGCATGCAGTGCTCCGACCACTGCGTTGGTCCGCTGTTTGAACTGTGGCCCGATGGCGGCGAAGTTCGGTTCGAGCCCGACCACCGCCTCGACGAGGTCGGCGGCGGCACCGAACGCCAGCGTCTCAGCGTGCACCGTCTCGGCGATGGTCTGCTCCGATGCCTGCAGCGGCGCGGGGTCTTCTGTGACGAGCGTGATCCGCTCCAGGGGCGCGTTGAGCGCGATACCCGCATCGGACTTGTAACGCCTGATCTCGCCCACCACGCGCTTGACCAGCTCGCCGGCACGCTCCGTCTCGGCGTCGACAAGCGCGCGCTGCGGCTCCGGCCAGTGCGCGCGGTGGATGCTGAGGGCCATGGCGTCGGTCCGGAACAATGTCTGGTACAGCTCCTCGGTAATATGGGGGAGGAGCGGTGCGAGGAACCGGAGCGCGCCGTAGAAGAGGTGTCCGAGGAGCGTCAGCGCACGACGGTCGCGCGCTTGATAGAGCCGATGCTTGATCAGTTCGATATAGTGATCGGCCAGTTCGTGCCAGACGAAGTACTCCACCTCACGGAGCACGCGATCGAACCGGAAATTATCGAACGCCTCGATGCAGCGCTCGGTGAGTGCGGTGAACTTCGAAAGGATCCACCGGTCCACCGGCGGGAGCGTGTCGATGGTATCGGCGTCGAGCGTGGTCGGGATCGGTGTCGCAGCGGCGGTGGACGGCTCGTCTCCGTTCGGTGCGCCGGCGATCTTTTCCTCCGCTACGCGAATGAACCGGCCGATATGATACAGCTTGCGGCAGAACTTCACGCCGCGCGTGACATCCTTGAACCGGAACGCGTTGTCCTCGCCCACCGAGCATTGTGCCGCGTAGTAGCGGTACGCGTCGGCGCCGTATTCCTCGAGCACCTCGAGCGGGTCGATGATATTGCCCTTCGACGCGTGCATCGGCGTGCCGTCCTCGGCGAGGATGAACCCGTCGATCATCATCTCCTCGAACGGTTTTTTCTCGGCGAGCAGGAGCCCGCGGAGGATGGTGTAGAACGCCCAGGTGCGGATGATGTCGTGCGCCTGCGGCCTAAGCGACATGGGATAGAGGCGCCGAAAGAGCGACTCATCGCGCTCCCAGAAGGTATTGTAGAGCGGCGAGATGCTCGAGTCCATCCAGGTGTCGAACACATCCTCGCAACCGTGGAGCGCACCGCCGCACGCGGGGCACTCCTCTACCGGCGGCCTGTCGATGGTGGGGTCCACATAGCACTGGCGCTCTCTTGCGAGGACCACTTCCTGGCACTCCTCACATTCCCAGATCGGGATAGGTGTGGCAAAATAGCGCTGCCGGGAGATGACCCAGTCCCACCCAAGCGAGTTGACCCAGTCCTCGAGCCGCACTTTCATGAACGGCGGGAACCAATCCATCTCGTCCGCCGCCGCCAGCACCTCTTTTTTGAACGGGAGGATGGAGAGGAACCATTGCGGCTTGACGAGGAACTCGATGGGGGTATGACAACGCCAGCAGCATCCCACGCTCTGTTCCAGCGGCTCCTGTTTGTTGAGGAGATTGCGCTCGTCGAGGTCGGCGATGATCTGATCACGAGCTTGGTTGAGGTTCATTCCCTCGTATGGGCCCGCCTGCGCGGTCATGCGCCCCTCGTCGTCGATGCCCATCTCGAGCGGGAGATCGTAGCGCTGGACCCATTCGAGATCGTCGCGGTCGCCGATCGTACAGATCATCACGATGCCGGTCCCGAACGCGGGATCGACATTCTCGTCGGCGATCACCTCGACCTCGCGGTCGAAGAGCGGAGTGCGCAGCTTCTCGCCCACCAGCGCGTCGGCGCGGTCGTCGTCGGGGCAGATCGCGACGATCTGGCAGGTGCAGAGCAGTTCGGGGCGCGTAGTGGCGATATCAACCACTTCGCCGGTAGCGACATTCGAAAACGGGAGATAGTTCAAATGCGTATCCCGTGTCCCATACTCGATCTCCGCATCGGCTAGCGCCGTGGTGCAGCGCGGGCACCAGTTTACCGGCCGCTTGCCCTTGTAGATGAGCTCGCGGCGAAACAAGCGGATGAACGAGAGCTGGGTCAGCCGGCGGTAGTATTTTGCATCGGTCTGGTAATAGACCGATTCGTCCATCGACTCCCCGAGGATCTTGAACTGGCGCTTCATCTCGCCGATGTTCGCCTCGGCGAACTCCTCACACAGCTCGATGAACGCGTGGCGGTCATACTTCCCCATCTGGATATTGTATTTCTTTTCTACATTCACCTCGATCGGCATCCCGTTGACATCGAAACAGAGCGGGAACATGACATTGTACCCGTTCATGCGCTTATAGCGCGCGATGAAGTCGATATGTGTGTAATGGACCGCATGGCCCGCGTGCAGCGGCCCGCTCGCATACCGCGGCGGGTTGTCGATACTATAGACGGGTGCGGACGAGTCGGGGTCGAAACGATAGATCTGATGCTCTTCCCAGTAATCCTGCCATTTCTTCTCGTACGATCGGTGGTCGAAGTCGGCCATGGAAATCGAGACTGGTAATACTGCTCGCATTAAAAGCGTTTTGTCCGACACCAACGCCGCGCCATACCGAAGGTTTTAAATTTATGGAAAAGAATTGGCTTTAAACTCTCCGTACCAGTCAGAATGCGTTTTTAGCAGCTGCACGGGGGGCAATGAGTATCGGATGACCGACTGGGGAGATTTCTGATGGTTGCTCTTACAACAACATGGGAAGAGATCATAAGCGCGCTTATTTGGATATTGTTCGGATTAGTAATGATCATGATCGTACTCGGCGTGATCGATTGGGTGACGGACCAGATGAAAAAGAACTGGTTCA
>CAZSUE010000386.1:0-5242 GCA_964609045.1 uncultured archaeon
CGAGGGGGCGGCGGAGACACAGTTCGGCTGTGCGCCGCCGCTCTACTCTACGGGGGACGGGGGAACGGGGGGAACAGGGCAACCAGGGAACGGGGGATCTGGTGACACACCCGTCGCCGGGCGCTGATTCTGAGCGAAGCGGGGAGTGGCGCGACGGGGCAACAGGGGAGTGAAATGGTGACGGAAGCAAATAGCTTTCAGCCATAGGAAATGAGAATGTAGGATGGGTCCCAGGGCCTATACCATCGACCCTGCCAGAGCGCTATTATACTCGACGACGACAACGAAAATTTCAAACCGAGAGTGAAGTGCGCGAATGATGTTCGGAGTGGGAACTGACACGAGAGCGCCATCGGGGTACGGGCTTACACACGATACTGTCGCCTCACTTGCCGCCGTACGATAAGTAGCGCTTATAGCGCTTTCGCTGCTACTAGCCGATAGTGCGCGCCGAAAAGGTATAAATAAGGTGCAGCGATTATTATCATACATCGTCTCATACGATCCGAGGATCTGTGTAGCGTAGAGGAGTGATGTTTATTATGGTACAACGCGGCGTCAAACTGCTGATCGCAGTCGGAATTTTCTGCCTTCTTACCGCCGGTGTGGGCGCGCTCACGCCGTCGGTGTTCGCTTCGATCACCAATAGTTTCAGCATCGGCTATGCGCAACCGGTCCAGATCGTGAACCCGCAGCCCGTGGTGCTCGATTCCGACGGCGATGGGATGCCGAACTGGTGGGAGAACGAGCACGCGGAGACCTACACCTACCAGTGGGGGTCGTATACTTGGACATGGACCGATCTGGACCCGCATTTTGCCGGTGATGCGAGCCGCGATTATGACGGCGACGAACTGACCAACCTCGAAGAATATATGGCCGATACCGATCCGCACAACAGAGACACCGACGGCGACGGATGGTATGACGGGGCGGCCAATAAACTGGTACGGCTGACACTGGATCGTATCGAATGTATAAACGAGGAAGAGGACGCGGGTCACGACGAGGTCTATATCGTCGTGGACGATGTCCGGTTCCCCGCCGACAGCACCATGGGCGGCTACTGGAGCATGGACCATGGCGATACGGTCTATCCCGACCTACTGGTGGCGGAGCGGTGTATCGGTATCGGTACGCCGACGCGGTTCCAGGCGCATATCGATCTTTGCGAGGACGACGAGGTCCTCAACTACGAATGGGAGGAGGACACGATCTTTTCGTCGTATACGCTCTCGTTCAGTGGCGCCAAAAGCTATACGCTCACTCATTACCGTGACTCATGGTGGAACACGGTGCATTATCGCCTCCATTTTTCGTCCACGGTCGAACATTTCGCCGACCCCGATCCGTTGGACGCCAATGCGGACAGTGACCGTGACGGGCTCCTCGACCATGAAGAGCACTGGGTCTGTGACTTTTGCGGCGGCGTAGCCAACCCGAATAGAAAGGATATCTTGATCGAGACCGATTGGATGGGCGACAACCATGTGGACCGCGTGACCAGCGGACTCGTCGCGTCGCAGTTCTGGTACCACGGCATCGCCATGCGCGTCGACGACGGCTGGCTCGGTGGCGGCGAGTACCTCGGCGGGAGAGACAATATCTTCTTCCAGACGAAGGACCCCAACCGGAATTATCCGAACCTCTACGATTATAAGTACGGCGAGGATCGCGGGAGG
Organism: uncultured archaeon; assembly: GCA_964609045.1. Classification (GTDB taxonomy): domain Archaea; phylum Thermoplasmatota; class Penumbrarchaeia; order CAZSUE01; family CAZSUE01; genus CAZSUE01. The sequence goes on from CAZSUE010000386.1 coordinate 1,683, forward strand.
GACCGGCTCGTCCCCGGTGACCATGGCTACCATCACCCGGACAGTGACGGCAGTCAGTACAACGGCGAGCTGGACATGGGCGAGGACACGAACGGGAACGGCCGACTGGATACGCATTTCGACCATGATCGGAAGGGCATCTTCCACTACTGTATCTTCACCGACGATGTCTGGGCCGTCCAGGGCGGCGAGTGGGACACCTATTTCGGGTACGCCGAGATCAACGGCGACGATCTCATCGTGGCGGTGGAGACGCTCACCTATGAGTTCCAGCCCATCGTGTTCATGCACGAGCTCGGGCACAATCTCGGGCTCGACCATACCGACCCATCGGAGGGTGGCTCGGCCATGGGCACCACCTGGTGGAACTCGCTTTCGCGACCGGTGAACTATCTCGACAGTGAGTGGGCCGAACTCAACTTCGGCGGCGTGAAGATGCAGAGCGATTAGGCGCCGTTTTCAACGGTGGCATCGCAAACCGTTTTTCCGGTCCTACCCGCACAGAGGGGCTTAAAACGCAATTCAGGGTGCTGCGCGCGTGCGAGCGAGAGACAAAACTATTTATACGCGAATACCTTTTTTGCACCGAGGGAATGGCTATGCTGAAATTCTACTCCTCGATCACCGTTATCCTCCTTCTTGTTATTACGGGCTTCGTTTGGGCCCTCCCGAGCGCCCATAGCGAGGTCACGAACACGACCGAGCCATCGAGCCATGTGGTCTCGCTCCACATGTACGGTGAGGAGGGGGATTACAAGCTCATGACCACCCCTCGCGCCGACAAGCCGGAGACTGTGGTCATCGACTGTCCCACCTCGGGCAACTCGATGCTTTCGAGCACGACGGTGGCGGAATGGAGTTCAGAGCCTGTGACCAAGAAGATGGTGATCGACGGGATGGCCACCGTCCATATCTTTGCACAGGGCAATGTGCGCGACACCTCGTTCAATGTCGTTCTTCTAAAGAACGGTGGAACGCCGACCTACCAAGTGGATCGAACGTCGACCTCGACCTATCAGGGAAGGACCCAAGAGGCCAATCTGATCCCCGAACAACCACAGGATTTCCAGTGTAGTATCTCCATCACGGGGACCGATTCTAACGACGATCCCAAGCGGATCATTCTCGAGCCGGGTGATACCTTTGGTATACGGGTGGTCTTCGACGGCGGCGAACGGCCGTTGGAAGCGGACCAATACCAAGGGCAGCTCGTCTACGGCAGTGGCGCGGATTCGCGTGCAGAGTTCCCACTCAACTCGATCGAGATCGATATTCCGCGCCCGGAAAAGTCTGATTTCGTCACCGATGTCGACCAGCCCTACGGTATTCTCAAAGCGATCGTAAAGACCGGGTTCGGCGTGGACGATGTCAAGGATTTCGATATCGGGATCGAGGGTGCGAGCGGTTCGTTCGAGAATATGCCCGTGGAGCAATCGGGTACATCGGTGACGGTCAAGTCGAAATGGTACTACGATGAAACGAGTATCCTCGCCGGCGGATATTCGGTCACAGTCACCGTGACGGACAATAGCAACAACGAGTGGTCGAATGTGAAAGATGTGATCATCGTCCCGCCGGAGACCGAGATCGACCTCTATATCAAGAACAGCGATCTGAGCTTCTCGCAGGATACGATCGTCGAGGGTGACACCGTCACCGTCTCGGTCACCGTCCACGGTGTGGGGAAGAACTGGGAGACGATCGGCGTGACCGTCCAGTTCATGGATAACGACGACATTATCGAAGAGCGCTCGATCTCTATCGGCATCGGCGAGGAAAAAGCATTGACCGTGGAGTGGTCGCCTCGCAGCGGGTCGCATACTTTGAAGGTGGTGGTCGACCCCGACAATATCATCGAAGAGAACAGCGAGTACAATAACATGGTCCAGCGTACCTTCCCCGTGACGGGGTTCACCAACACCTCCGACAACGGGAATGTGACCAATGCTACCGGTGAACAAGGTGGCTTCGATCTCCCGCTCAACTCGCCGTTCCTCTGGGTGATCATCGCCGTGCTCGTCATCATTATCGTCGTGTTCGTCGCACTGGTCCGGCGCTGAACGAGTGCGGCGCACGCTTTCGAGCTCTTGCGTACTCCACCTCCGGTGTTTCTGTTTCGTGTGCTATCGTTTTTTCGCCCATGCATAGAGCCAATGATCGCCGATGAACCGCTCGCGCGGTGCGAGGAGCGTTTGGATCCGAAACCCGTGCGTATGAAGGGTTTGCCGCAACTCCGGTTCCGTATGATAGGCGAAATACCGCGGCGCGCCGTGGAACTCACCATCGCTATCGAGCCATTCGCCCCTCCCGATCTTGAGCGAGCAAAAGAGCGCGCCGTCGTCGACGAGGATGCGTCGCAGCTCACCGATGACGCGGTCAAAGATCTCTTGCGGGAGATGATAGAGCACGCCGGATGACCAGACGCCACCGAACGTCCGTGGGCGGAACCCGAGCCAGGGGAGCGCCATCCGTGCCCATCCGTAATCTTCGGTGCGGTTTTGCACGGCTTGTGCCGCATCGGCGAGCATAGTGGAAGACCCGTCGATGCCCATACACTCGGCGCCCTCTTGTGCGAAGGCGACGATATCGCGTCCCGTCCCGCAGCCGATGTCGAGCAGGCGCCGGTTCGCGGTCGGCAGCAGCTCGATGAACCGCTCACGCGCGTTGTGATGGAACGAGCGGTCGTTCTGCATAGAGATATTGGAGAGCTCGGTGCAGCTCCCCCGTGCCACCGCGTCGTACGCATCGATGGTGCGCCAGATAGCACCATACGGCGATGCGCTTCGGCGGCTTGGCGGTGGCGACCCTCCAATGTGTGAGTTTGGTTCCATATCGATCGTGCTCGGCAACCCTCATCGTGCTGGGGCTAGATATACGCATCGCTCATCGTTAAGTTACGCGAGGTGGAGCAGACGAGTGAGTGGTCGAGCGATCACTCAGCGATCAATCAATATATAAGGTCGCGCCGATATGCTCTTTTATTCCCATTGATCCCGACCGAATAAGATAGGTGCGATCGAAGCGAGGTCGAGAGCGTATGTCCGAACCTGGACCAGGATCCGAACCCGCATCCGAACCCGCATCCGCATCCGCATCCCAGCGGGAGCGCGAACGCACCGGGGGAGGGACTGGGGCGGATAAGCGCGATGATGTGAACGGGAGTGAGGAGGAGACGATCATCTGCCCCAATTGCAACGCGGAGCTGACCGAGGAGATGGTGGGCATCTTCATTTTTGAGAAAATGACGGTCTATCACTGCCCCGTGTGCAAGAAGACCATGGCGCTCATGCCACGGTTCGGGGAGAACGCCGACACTGGTGACGATGAGGACGAACCTGCACCGGGATGATCGACCGTTCATTCGTTCATCGCGCGATCCGTCGGACCGCTGGCGCCGGGTTCGAGTTGGGTGAGCAGATCGTGCACGCTGACGCAAGCCTAGAGGTGCTGGGTCGGCTGCGCACGGTTCCCGACTTGGGTCAGCAGATCGACGGTGCTGAGGCAGGCCTAGAGGTGCTGGGTCGGCTGCGCACGGTTCCCGACTTGGGTCAGCAGATCGA
>CAZSUE010000387.1:0-5232 GCA_964609045.1 uncultured archaeon
CGCGCCCATCGACCGCACCATGGATTTCGAGCTGCAAGATTACTACGACCATCCGGAGAAATATGGGTCGCAGTTCGATCAATATCTCGAATATCTCACGCTCCTCGTGAACTGTAACTATTGGGACGAACGCTATCCGCGTCTCGTGACGAAGCGCTATCTTCGTGAGGCGGCGGCAGATACCGTTCCCACCTACCGGTTACGCGTCATCGCCGATATCGGGTGCGATATCGAGGGCGCGATCGAAGCGACGGTGAAAACGACGAACCCGGGCGATCCAGTCTTCGTCTACGACCCGGCGGAGGATGCGGCCGCCGACGGTGTCGAAGGGTGCGGTGTCGTGGTCCTCGCGGTCGATACGCTCCCGTCGGAGATCCCGCGCGAGTCGTCCACCGATTTTAGCCATACCCTCCGCAGACTGGTGCCCGGCATCGTGCGTGCGGATTACACGCAGCCGTTTGACGCACTGGAACTGCCACATGAGGTCAAGCGCGCCGTGGTCGCGCACGGGGGCGAGCTGGCCCCCGATTATGCCTACCTCTACGAGCACCTGGAAGAGCACGGCACCGGTGGCGAGAGGGCGGAGTAAAAAGTAGAACGCCGGGCGGATCGGAGAACGAAGACGCGGGAGCGGAATTGCACTTTTTCGATGATAGCATGGGATCGCGTAGACGAGCGTAGGATCGTGAATCTGGAGTTGAAAGTATGAAAGATGTATTAGTTCTCGGAGCCGGTCTTGTGGCCAAACCGCTGGTTCAATATCTTCTCGACCAGCCGGATGTTCGCGTGGTGAACGCGGACCGTACCAAGAGCAAGGCTGTGGATACTATCGCCGGCCATCCGGATGGTGACGCGCGCCAGCTGCTCACCGACGACGAAGCGAAGATGGCGCGCCTTATCCAGCACGCCGATGTGGTGGTGAGCCTCCTCCCTTATATCTATCATGTCAAAGTCGCCACGCTCTGTATCGAACATGCCACCCACATGGTCACCAGTTCGTATGTGAGCGACGAGATGCGCGAACTGGACGACGACGCGAAGGCGGCGGGCATCATGGTCCTCAACGAGCTCGGCGTGGATCCGGGGATCGATCATATGTCGGCCATGCGCATCATCGACCATGTCCACGCCGAGGGCGGTACGGTCCGCTCGTTCAAATCGTACTGCGGCGGTCTCCCCGCACCGGAGGCGAACGACAATCCATGGGGGTACAAGTTCTCTTGGAGCCCGCGCGGGGTGGTGCTCGCCGCGAAGAACAGCGCGAAGTATCTCATGGAGGGTGCGGTGGTGGAGATCGCCAGCGGCGAGCTCTTTCAAACGCACTGGCCGCTCGAGGTCGAGGGCGTCGGCACGCTCGAGGCGTACCCGAACCGCGACTCGCTTCCGTATATGGACCTCTATCGCATTCCCGAGACCGAGACGATGTATCGCGGGACGCTGCGCTATCCGGGCTGGTGCACGCTCTGGCAGACGCTCACCGAGCTGGGGTACCTCGACGAGACAGAGTACGCCGCGCTGGAGGGCGGCACCTACCGCGATCTTGCGGCGCACCTCATCGACGGGGAGGCCGACGAGGACATAATGGCGCAGGTCGCGGCATATCTCGGTGTAGAGCCCGACGACGCGGACCTCGAGAAGATGGACTGGCTCGGGCTCTTCGACGACGAACAGTACGGCGATGTCACCGACCCGCTCGATATCCTCTCGCAACGGCTCGAGGAGAAGCTCCAGTACCAACGAGGCGAACGCGATATGATCGTGATGAAGCACGAGTTCCTCGCCTCCTATCCCGACGCGCGCGCTGACGAGGAGGTCACCATGAACCTCGTGGCGTTCGGCGAGCGTGACGGCGCGACAGCGATGTCGCGCACCGTGGGGCTGCCGGCGGCGATCGCCACGAGGCTCGTGCTCGAAGAACGGCTCGATCTCACCGGCGTGCATATCCCGGTGATCCCGGTCCTCTACGAGCCGATCCTCGCGGAGCTGGAGCGGCTCGGGATCGAGTGCGAGGAAGCGTACCAGAAAGTGGGATAGGCAAGGGCGCCAGGGGAGCCAGTGTGGGGACGAGGATCTGGGGCGGGTTTGGGGCCGCCCCTCCCCCCCCCGATGATGGGGAGCCCGAGGGTCGTTGGCTACTTGAACTTGAGTTTGGGGTCATGTGAGTAGAGTTTGGGGCCGCATGGTATGCTACGGCGTGGCATGGTGTGGCGCGGTGCGGTGTGGTATGCTACGGCGTGGCATGGTGCGGCATGGCGTGGTATCTCTGGTCATGGGCGAGCTTTCCGATCACGCATGTTCCTGCCGGTAGAATGTCGTTACCGTTCTGGGTCCCGCCCCGTTGCCGCAGAGGGGCGGATCACTCTGCCGTCTTCATCTATTGTAGGAGTCGTGTAAGGGTTGTGGAAAATATTCAAATAGCCGATAGTTGGATCGAACGGTGCTAGCTGGAAGGTAGCATCGTGCGATCTCGAACCTCAGTCATTCTCTACAGTGTCATCATTGTCGCCCTCGCGCTCTTTGCAGTCCTCGGCTGCCCCGCCGTTTCAGCACTGGAGAGCGCGCACAAGAGTAAGATCACGGGGCGGGTGACCAATATCATCCTTATCGATAAAGTCTTTTATCTGACGGTCAATGTCAGCTCATCGGAGGATATCGATTCGTACGATAATTGGTTACAGCCAGATGATGTGATCACCGGCAAAGCGCTCAGTTTCCGCTATACGCGTGCCTCGGTCCACGAAGGTACAGAGATCACTGCTGTCGCGGCCTATGAAGGCGAGGGCACGAACGGCACTTGGTATTTCTACGATGTCCATCGTGCGGACGAGGAACCGGAGGAGATCAGGCTCACACCCGCTTTTTCACTCTCGCAATCGCTTTTGGCGGTGGTGGTCGTTGTGCTGGTGGCGATGCCGGCGCTTTTTGGCGTCAGCGGTGGTCGTCGGGAAGACTGAGTACGGGCGCGAGTGTGTACTGTGGTGGGGGGTACTAGCCTTTTGGTTCATACATCGCCACGGTTATATAGTGGTCCCGGTATGCTGGACTTGGTGTACCTATGGCTGAACCCAAAGTGCCCAATCGTGAATTTACCAACCAAGTCATCGAAGAAGGCGGCGAGACGCTGAACCTTTGTTTCCAGTGCGGTACGTGCACGGGCAGCTGCCCGTCGGGTCGGCATACCGTGTTTCGTACCCGGAAGTTGATCCGTCGCGCACAGCTCGGGTTGAAGGAGGATGTGCTCCCGTCGGACGACCTCTGGTACTGCACGACGTGCTATACCTGTTACGAGCGCTGTCCACGTGGTGTGGAGATCCCGGACATTATTCTGGCACTGCGCAATATGGCGGTTCGCGAGGGGTATATGGCGGAAGACCATAAACGCGTGGCAAAGTTCCTCTGTAAGACCGGCCACATGGTCCCGCTGACGGATAAATACAAGGCGATCCGGAGCGAACTCGGACTGAAGGAGTCGCCGGATACGGTGCTGACGAACGAGAAGGCGCTGGATCAGATGAAGAAGATCATCGAAGCGACCGGCTTTGATGAGCTCGTCGGAGCGGGGGGTGACTAAGCATGGCATATGGTTTCTTCTTAGGTTGCATCATGCCGATGCGCTATCCCGGTATCGAGAGCGCCACGCGCTATGCGCTGGATGCGCTGGATATCGACTATGTCGACATCCCCGAGTTCTCCTGTTGCCCGGCACCGGGTGTGACGCGCTCGTTCGATAAGAAGACCTGGCTTGCACTGGGTGCGCGGAACCTCGTGGCTGCGGAAAAGGCGGGCGTGGACATCATCACGATCTGTAACGGATGCTACGGGTCGCTGTTCGATGTGGCACACGAACTCAATACCGACGATGAGAAGCGCGCGGCGGTCAACGAGATCCTCGGCAAGGCGGGGCTCGAGTACAACGGCACCGTGGAGGCGTATCATTTTGCGGGCGTGCTCTATAACGAGATCGGCGTGGACACGATCCGCGAGCGTGTGACCCAACCGATGGACATGACCACCGCGGTCCACTATGGTTGTCATTTTCTGAAACCGAGCAAATTGAAACAGCTCGACGACCCGGAGCGTCCGAAGATCCTCGACGAGATCGTCGAGGCGCTCGGGTTCAAGAGCCTCGATTACAAGGACAAGCAGATGTGCTGCGGTGCGGGCGGCGGTGTGCGCGCCCGTGCATCGGATGTGGCGCTCAAGATCACGAAGGAAAAGCTGGATAATGTGCAGGATGTGAGCGCCGATTGCATCATCAACGGTTGTCCGTTCTGCCATCTTCAGTACGACCGCGGCCAGCAGGACCTCGAGGGTGATTACGCGATCCCCGTCTTCCATCTCTCGCAGGTCCTCGCCTATGCGTTCGGTGCGGACGAATCGCTGCTCGGGCTCAATCAGCATGCGACGTCGGCGAGTATCGAGAACGGAGACTGAACCTTTCATCTCTCCTCTCTCCTCTCTCACCCCTCATCCTTCAGTGCCCTGTCGCCCTATTGCCCTATTGCCCCATCGCCATCTCATAGGAATACTACGTACCGCGCCGCTTCCTTCGGCATTATGGAGTCTCAATCATGGCCTCATCGTATACTGCGAAGCTGATCATGGTCGCCGCTGCCGGTGACTTACGCAAGGATCTGAAACCGTTCGTCGATTTTCACGCCGGGCTGCTCACCTACGAGGTGGACCCCACGGAGCGTGTCGCGATCCTCCAGATCATGGGTACGGGCAGTTATTTCCCGGTCTTCCTCGATCGCGTCGACGATATCGAGGCGGTGGAAGCGCGGCTCGCCAAACAGGAGAGCGTGCTCAATAACGAGGCGCGCAAAGTGATCGAGAGGCATCTTTCGTCTTCTCGATCTTCCCAATGAGGTTGCACTCGACGCGTTTTCGTGCCCCACGCTAAGGGGAGAATCGGCGATCCTCGGGCTCAACCACTTATAGAAGTGCTGGTACGGTGGGCTCTACCAACTGTGAACTAAATTCGCTCCGAATATTTTAGTGTCACTGCACCTTCCAGACCTGCGCTTTGGCCAGATGATAGTGTTAAGATGGCCAACATCGCTGGGAATGGGTGCGGTTCGATAGTCGGCTTCGGCATATAGGCGACCGGGTCGGGCGCAAGCGGTCGACAGGCGTTCTTAACACAGAGTGGGAGACGAGAACAGGAACTGCGCCTCAATTGCTACGCAATCTAGGCTGTGCAGATGAGGACACCTCCTCATCGCACAGAGC
>CAZSUE010000388.1:0-5215 GCA_964609045.1 uncultured archaeon
TATAAATAGCTCTATCGTATAGTGAACCTGATGAGTCTCCTCATCAAGAACGGTGTCATCCTCACCCAGAACGCGTCTCGCGAGGTCAGGGAGGGAAATATCTACATCGAGGACGGCATCATCACCGAGATCGGCGCAGTGCGCACGGAGGCAGACGAGGTGCTCGACGCCTCACATGCGCTGGTGATGCCGGGGCTGATCAACGCGCACAACCATGTGGGCATGAGCCTGCTGCGCGGGTATACCGACGACCTCTCGCTCAAGGACTTCCTCAAACGCACCAACGCGCTCAAGAACCGGAAGACGCGCGAGTTCGTCCGCGCCGGCGCGCTCGTCGGGTGCCTCGAGATGCTCCAATCGGGTACCACCACCTTTCTCGACATCTATTTCCACGAAGACGAGGTCGCTACGGTGGTCGACGAGCTAGGGATGCGCGCGCTCCTCGGCTGGGGCATCGTCGACCCTGATAAGACGAAGTACCAGACCGACCCGTTCGACGCGGCCAAGAAGTTCATATCGCGACACCGCTCGCATCCACGCATCGAACCCCTGCTTGCGCCGCATAGCCCCTATATGTGCTCGCGGTCCACGCTCGAGGCGGTCAAAGACTACAGCATCGAGGCGGGGCTGCCGATCCAGACCCATGTCTCCGAGACGCGGAAAGAGGTCTACGATTTCGAACGCGAGCACGGCCAGCGCCCCATCGAGTACCTCCATTCCATCGATTTCCTCGGCCCGAACCTCTCCATCGCGCATAGCGTCTGGGTCACCCTCAACGAGGTCAAGCAGCTCGCCGAGACCAATACGAATGTCGTGCATTGTCCGGTGTCGAATATGAAACTGGCCACCGGCGGCGTCGCCCCGCTCCCGGAGATGTTCGAGCACTCCATCGCCGTGGGGCTCGGGACCGATAGCTGCGCGACGAACAATAACCTCGATATGTTCGGTGTCATGAAGACCTGTGCGCTCCTCCAGAAGTTCCACCGCTGGGACCCGACGACATTGAAAGCGCAACAGACGCTCGACCTCGCCACCATCGACGGTGCGCGCGCGCTCGGCGTCGACGATCACCTCGGGTCGATCGAGGAGGGGAAACACGCCGATATCATCATCGTCGACCTGCATGCGACCAATCTCGTACCGTTCTCGAGGGCGATGATACCCTCGCACATCGTCTATTCGTGTACGGGGGCGAATGTACGCGATGTGATCGTCGAGGGGCGTCCGATCATGCGCGACCACGAGGTGCTTACCGCCGATCCAGAGGAGATCATCGGGTTCGCAGAAGAAGTGGCGACCAAACTCGAACTCCACTATGATTGAGATTGACCGCGCTGGCGGTCTTCGCAGCCAGTTACGAATGAGTTAAATAGCATCACAACAGATCAACTCTCAAATCAACCGCTCGACCGTATTGAACGGTATGAGGACCGAGCGCGGATCGGCCGCATTCTCAATAACCGTTCTATCTTCAATGTGATGGCGATGGGATCGACCGACGAGGACGATGGCGACCGAGATATCCGCAAACGCCGACCGTCGGAACAGCAGCAGCTGCTCCGCGCCTATCGGAAGCTCTTTGGGAAGAAAAGCGAAGCGAGCGAGAGAGAGGACGAGGACACCGACACAACAGATACAACACGATCGGGGTGGGAGCGGAACCCACTCTTCGACGCGTACCGGAAGCTGTTCCACGGGAGAGAAACCACCACTGCTCAACCGGCAGAACGACCCGCAGAACGACCCGCAGGCGAGGGATCAAAAACGGGCGAGAAGGCGGTCTCGGCGCCGACCGCCGAGGAGCTCGCCATCGCCAAGGCACTGGCCGCAGAAGCACCACCGCCACCGCCCGCAACCGAGGACGCAGCCGGGGCCAAAACCGCCGAGGAGGACCGCGAGGAATATAATAAACGGCTCGACGAACTGCGGTCGTACGGGTACGATGTCAGTACGCTGGAGCCGCTCCTCGAGAACGATCCCGATGCGTTCAAACGCGGCTTCGAGACCATGGTGGAGCAGATTTTTCGGTCCAAGATCCTCTCGCATCGGTTCGAGGCGCATAGATCGAAGATGACCGCGGACGAGATAGAATTTTTCGAAGAAAAGAAGGACCTGCCGGCGGCGTACGCGGAGATCGAATGGATGCTCACCGAGATCGAGGCGCGTGAGTGCGCACCCGCTGACGCAGAGGAGAAAGAAACGGCGGCCGCGTCACAGCCACAGCCCTCACCACCGGCGAGAACCGCAGAGACCGGAATGGCGCCGTCAGGCGCGCACCGGGCCGCACACCCCCCCACCGGACCACGGGCCGGACCGGCGGCGTACGCGGGCGAGCGCGCCCCATCGCGCCCCATCGACCCATACGCGCTCACGCCGGGGATGTCCTATCTCATCGAGCGCGAGCGCCCAGACGATTGCTTTACCGCCTATGCCAAACTGCTCTCGTCCGGAATGGACGGGGTATGTATCACACGGACCAACCCCAAGGTCGTGCGCAAAAAATTTGGGATGAAGGATACGCCGATCAAATGGCTCACGGACCGGAACACCGCCACGGAGCCAACGATATCGTCCGAACTCGAGTTCCTCTTCAACGAACTCGAGATGTTCATCACGCTCCATCCCGAGGGCGTGATCCTCCTCGACGGGCTCGAGTATCTCATCAGCAATAACGATTTTCGCAAGATCCAGCGGTTCGTGCGCGAGCTCGTCGACGAGATCTCCGAGCACGAAGCGCTCCTCATCATCCCAGTCAGCCCGTACGCGGTAGAGACGAAGAACCTCAAGGTGCTCGAGCGCGAGATGGAGATCTGCTAATAGATCTGGACCTGCGAACGTGGCTGACCGAGAACGACGCCGAAGGTAGAGTGGCTTCTATATTTTACCCACAAAACCCAAATACTAGGAGAACCGGCATCGCAACGAAATGGGTTGTCGGTCAGCATCGAACGGGGCGGCACAAGGATGCCCGATCCCGATTCCACCACCCCAGTCTACCCCCAGACCCTTCGTTTCAATCGCCGTCCAAACCTCTCAAAGCACCGTCTCGTCCTCCGCGCGCCAGGCGGGATCGACCATGCAAAGGAAACAAAGCGGCGCGTCACCCATATTCTCGACCCACTGCACCGTCCCCGGCGGGATCGAGACCGCATCATCCGCTGCGATGGAATAGACCGCGTCGTCGAGATGGATGCGCCCCTCGCCGCTCAATACATAATAGACCTCGGCGCTTGCGAGACGGTGCGGCTGCGACACACCCCTCGGCGCTACCGTCGCGTGCGCCAGTGAATAACCGAACGGCAGCGCGCTGGTGGCGGGATTGAACAGTTCGCGAAGCGTAGTGCCGTCGCCGGCGATGAACGGAGGGCAGTCGTCGAGCGATCTGATCGGGCCAGTCACAGTCATATCGATCACACGGGCCCGATGGTGACGCCGATAAATATCAATATCGTCAGAACCAACGGACCGGCAACGAAAAGCTATTGACCCCGAGCACTATTGCGAGGCACCAATAGAGCGTGATGGTTACCATGAGCAAGAAGATCGGGCGAAACGACCCATGCCCCTGCGGCTCGGGGAAGAAGTACAAGAGTTGTTGTTTGAAGAAGGACCGCACTGCGGGGCGTGTGGGGAAACGCCCGCAGCGGCAAAAGAAAATGTCCGCCGAAGAGGCGAAAGAAACGTTTGCACCATCCCTTTTTGCGAAATTCCGCAAGACCCCGACGCGCACGCTGCTTCGCACTCTCGAAAAACACGGCGTACCGTTCGACCGCGAGCTTTTCAAAGAGCAGGCGCAAGAGGCGCTCTCCGCATTCAACCTCGCCGCCGAGCAGTATATGGATACGATCCCGAACCTGACCTTCGAGATCGAATCGATGATCGCGCCCGCGATCTACGAACTCTGGCGCCGGGAATGTCCCGACCTCGTCTGCGACGAGATGATCGACGAACTCTTCGAGATCGGGGGGAGCGCGCGTTCCGATGACCGCTACGACCTCGCCCTCGAACTCTGGTACGAAGCCTGGGACCTCGTCGAGCGACTCCTTCGCACTCGGTCCGAGCGGGTGGAGGCGGCCGGGCAACAGTGGACCAGGGAGTTCAACCAAGGGGTGTTCAACCGCGCCGCCGAGATGGACCGTGTCCTCCACAGTCTCTCACTCGACGACCCAAAATATCACCGCGAGCGGATCGCGTTCTGGGAACGGTTCGAGGAGATCTTCCCCGTCCTCCCGCCGGAGACGCACCCCATGCTTTTGTCCGGCAAGGCGGAAGCATACTGGATGCGCGGCGAGTTCGATACGGCCGAAGAGATCTTCGAGACCACTATTGAGACCTACCCCGATCATGTGCAGAGCTATCTCCTCCCCGCGCGGATGTATACCTGGGGCCTCGAGACGCTCGGGCGGAAGCCTGATAACAGGCGCGCGGAGGCGATCCTCCGGCGCGGCATCGAGCACGGCGTCGATAGACCGCGATATCTCTACGACGAGCTCAACGATCTTGCGTAACTGGCCCCAAACCCGCTCGACGAGGCGGGCGCGCCGAGCGGGTAGCGTCGTTTTGTGATCAACTGTGTACTTTGACGGTTCGCTGGCACAACGAGGTTGCCAGAAGGTCGAGCTGGCTGGGTTCAATGAATATCCAGTAGCCTAGCGTGCCGTATAGGAAACAATGCCAAGTATCGAACCGTTCAACGATCATCGCATTTATTTTCGGGAAATAGCCAGCCGTTTCACATTGCATCTCGGATCGTTCCAGACCCGTTGGGACCCTCTCTGCGAGATCCTCCTTTTGAATTTCCTCATGTCATCTATCGAGCGGTCCAAAACACGTCCCTCCCACGCCGGAATCTTTTTTCCCAGCGATTGCGACAGCATATCGAACCGCGCAGGATGAGCGAAGTCAACATGAACGCAGTCGAAAATAAAGTCCAACCGTTCCCCGACCTCCTCCGCGAGAGTTGCGGTGCATGAATGATATAGCGCCACAGCATATCCAGCGAAGTACCCACAGCGCGGATGGTGACCAAAACTATAAAATGCCAAATCGATTTGGTTCATCGCTCATGAACCACTCCTGCGCCTCTTCGTCTATTGTTTAACTATACACTACCATACCGTACCGTACCGTACCGTACCGTACCGCACCGCACCGTACCGCACCATACCATACCATACCATACCATACCATACCATACCATACCATACCATACCAT
>CAZSUE010000389.1:0-5211 GCA_964609045.1 uncultured archaeon
ACCGCTCACCGCACCCCGCACACCGCTCCCCGCACACCGCCCACCGCACACCGCCCACCGCTCACCGCACCCCGCACACCGCCCACCGCACACCGCTCACCGCATACCGCTAACCGCTCCCCGGGGCGGGGGGGGGCGGCGGCCCCAACCCCCAAACCCTAATTTCCTCTTTTTCACACCAATATTGCCCCGCCCGATCCTATCCCAACATCAGATCATCGTCGACGGAAGGGAGCGTGATCGAGGTCCAGCTCGCATCGCTCTGTTGCTGCCGGCGACCCCATTTCGCCTCCTCGATCTGGTGCGCGATCGCGTCGATGATGCCAGTGGTCACTGTTTTCAGGGCATGATAGTCGTTCTGGTCGCCGTAATGGTCGGAAAAGAGGAGCGGCTCGCCGAACGAGACCACGGCCGGCTTGACCCGTGGGATATGGGCCCCTTTAGGGAGGATCTCGTCACCGCCGAGGAGCCCGCAGGGGATCACCGGCACGCGCGCCATCAGCGCCAGCCGCGCCACGCCGGTATGTGCCGGCAGCATCTCGCCCACCGTGCTCCGCGTTCCCTCGGGGAAAATACCGAGCAGATGCCCGCTCTTGAGCACATTCAATGCCGTCCGGAGCGCGTCCGTATCGCCCGCACCGCGATCGATGGGTATCTGGCCCCAATTCGAAAACAGCATCCCTTGCAGCTGTCCCTCGAACAACTCCTTTTTCGCAACAAAGGTCACCCGGCGATCGACGCAGGCGGGTATGAAGAGACAATCGGAGAACGAGATATGGTTCGCCGCGATGATCGCCGCACCGCGCCGCGGGATATGGTCGCGGCCGTACGCGTCGATGCTGAACATCGATTTGAGCACCGGCCCGAAAAGCACCTTCGTGGGGCGATAGAGCACGGCGCGTTTCGTTTCACGACCGAGGCGGTCGTCGTAGAGCTCGCGGCGGATAATGAGTCGCTGGGCGCCGACCTCGCTGTAGACCTCGCCGGCGAAATCCTGGAACATCTGCCGCAGTTCGCGCTCTTTGTCACGCAGTGTCCTATGGACGGCGGTCACGACCTCGCGCGTCTTCGCCACGCCCGCCTCATCCAGCGCGATATGCGCGTTCAGACCGACCTTGTCGGCACCAAAGAGCTCCTCGTAATGGACCTCTGCCATACCACCGCCCCGGTCCACTTTCAGCGAGAGCTTCCCGCCGTCGTTGCCGCCGATACGGAACGCGGACGCGTCGCGCAATTGGTCCGGCTTCGCCGCTTTCCAGCGCTGCCGTTTGTGCGTGACGCGGTAGTTTGCACCCTCGCCGTCGAGGAGCACGACATTGCCGCGCTTGCGATAATCGGCCAGCTCGATATATCGTTTGCCGCCCGCAATATCCTTGATAATAGCCCGTAGCTGTCGGACGAACGCAACAGCGCACGCCTCGTCGTGACCCTCATCACCGCTCCTACTCATGCAAATCACCGCTCCACGCTGGCCTACAATCGGCCGAGGTGAGATGAGATGAGCTAAGGTGAGGTGGATGCCCCACTATGCCCCACTCTCAGAAAAAAGCACCTTTTTATGGTGGTTTGTGATACTTAACACTATCGCCCTAACAGAACGAAAAAGGATCGTGCTCCACCTCATGGGTCTGCGACTGGTGGCGACCGGAACGGGACGCACTACGACAGACCGCAATTATCCGAGTCTGCGTTCGATCTGCTCCGCGTTGCGCTTCGCAAGCGTGGCAAAATGCATCGCATGCGGGAACTTCTTCTCTGCAAGCGCCTCCTCCGCACGCCGCATCAGCTCCTCCACACGGTCCAACGGCGCGTTCATCTCCCGCAGCTCTTCCATCAACGGATAGATGTCGACGATAGAGTAACCGCCGTGCTCCTCGACCCATAATGTCTTTGCTTCGCGCAGTGCATCGTGCGCACTGGCAAGATAGCCCTTGAGATGGAGACGGTCGTTCGCATCGTACGCCGCTCTCGCCTCGGCGAGAAATTCCGTCGCATCCTCGCAATTCACGCCCAACGCCTCGCTTTCGTCGATGCGCGCACCGAGCGAATCGATCTTCACCGCCCATTCGGGGTCCAGTGAGCCCGCCTCACCCGACCCGGCACCCGCGTCACCCACACCGAGCGTCGCCACTGGCTGCGTCACCTTCACCCCGCCCTCACGCTGCGCCGCCGCCGCCGCACGCGCCTCGGCCACGAGACGGAACGCGTCTTCGAACCGTTTCTCGCCGAACGCGTCTTCTGCGTCCTCGAGCAGCGATTCCGCCGCGGTAATATCGTACCCATCCTCCGCGATCGCTTCGAGCTCTTCGTTCGCATCGGTCAGCTGGTCGGTCAATATCGGGACGACCTTTCGCATGATCCGCTCTTTCGTCGCCTCGCACTTATCGAGGAACTCAGCGCCGTGCTTCCGATCGCCCAGCTTGAGCGACGATTCCGCAAGATCGAGGAGATCGGTCATCGTAGTGGTATCCACATCGTGATCGGCCAGTTCCGATGCTGCTGCGCGTAACCGCTCGTAGCGTTTGTTCAGCGCCGCATCGTCGTCATCCTCCGCACCCGCCGCGTCACGCTCCTCCATCTCCACCGGCATCGTCGTAGCATGGGGCGCCGCGATATCGTCCAAGGCGTCTTCCAATTCAGATCCGGGTGCCGATCCGGTGTGCGATGTCGGAACTCCGGCTGGTGTACTACCCGTCGGCACAGCTTCTCGTTCCAGCGCCGGTACCGGTTCGGATGCAACCCCATTTTCATGTTCACGTTCACGTTCATGCCCACGTTCGGGCCCACGTTCGGGCTCGGGCTCAGGCTCGTCCCATTCGATATACGATTCCACATCCTCTTCGATCTTGTCCTCATAGTCATCCACAGGGTCGAGCACTGCTACCGCGGCGTCATCACCGGCCGCCAGAGCCGCTGCCTCTCCGACATCTACCTCGGCAACGCTCGCATCCGCGACCGCATACGCCGGTTCTTCAGTGATCACTTCCTCTTCGTCGGGAACCGCTTCTCCCGCCGGTCCTTCCTCATCCTCACCCACCTCCTCTTGTTCCTCTTCCTCTTCTTCGTCACCTTCCAGCAATGCCAGCGCACGGTCGGCGATGGCATAGACGCGTTCGAGTTCGACATCGAGCAACGGCGCCTCGGCAGTAAAGAAACACTCCTTCGCGCGCTCGACTTCCAAGCCCAATGCGGCCATCTGTTCCAATGCCCGACGGACATCCCAGAGTTCGTCGAATACATCGCGGAGCTCATCGTCGTCCACCGCCATCAACCCACCCGCGGGAGGCTCGTCACCACCCTCGGCACCGGTGGACGCTGGGGCGTCTGGAACCGATCCTTCCATCAATTCGCCCTTCGCCGCCTCGGCGAGATCCAGTGCCTCGTCGAAATGGCGCTGCGCAGCAGTGTGATCGTACGCACGCCAGGCACGCCATCCTCTCTCGAGTACGGCGCCAGCTGCAGCGGTATCCACGCCACGGAGCGAGAGCGCGTCGATGACCGCGCCATACTCACGCCCCGCCTCTTCCAGCCCTTGATGCCGCACCTCCTTCTCGAGCGACGCGGTTCGAAGCGCTTTCTCGGTTTGCTTGAACACCGCGTCGTAATCATCGTTCTTGAGCGCTTTGCGCGCATGACCGAGAACGATCTCCGCCACGCTGATATCCGTGCCGTTCTCCCGTGCTTCGGAAAGCTTCTGCCAGGTCTCACGCACCGCCATTCGTGCGCGGTTCTGCTCGTCCACGGCCTTCTCAGCAGTGCGCGCGCTCTCTTTTGCCAGCTCACGGGCGAGTTCGTAGCCACCCTCGTCGAGGGCGACCTTCGCTTGCTCGAGCAACTTCGTCGCTTTGGTGAGTTCAACCGTCGGGTCGTCGAGCGCCTCGAGTCGACCCTGCGCGCGCAACACCGTCTCTCGTGCCGCACGGCACGGCGCGTGCTCCGGTGCGCCCGTTCGCTCCTCATCCAGTAGCTCCTCCACACGCTCGCGTACCCCGGCGACGATATCGAACGCGCCCTCGAGGTCGTGGAGCAAGAGCTGGTACTTCGCGTCCTGGAACTCCGCCTCCAGCGGTGCAACGGCAGCACGGTTCGTATGACCGTACGCATATTTGAGATAGCGCCGGGTCAGATGGAGCAGGGGGAGCACTCCTTCAATGCTCTGAGGCCGATCTTGACCGACCTCCGCGACCGGTGGCGGTGGAAGGTCTACATCGGTGTCAGGTGCACCCCCCACCGCCCCTTCGGTCGCCACCGCCGCCGATGCGGTGTACGGCGATGCGGCCGGTGATCGGGTTTGATATTGCGCCTCGTGCTGTTGCTGTGGTTGGTAGGGACCGGTGGGGTGAGCCGGCGGCGGCGTCGACGACGCTGCAGCCGCGGAGTGCGACGCTTCCCCCTGCCCCGTCGCCATCGGTTGGGCCGGGTGGTCTGCGCCCGTCGAGATGGGACGCCCCCCACGTAAATGTGCCACCAACCGATCGTAGACCTCTTCCGAAATATATTTATTCACGCGCAATTCCCAAAACAGTTCCATAGGCGCCATGCCCTCACGCTGGAGGCGCTTGGTTAGTTGCCGGAGGTTCTTTTCCTTCTTCCGGTAGCCCTTCCGTTTCATCTTCGCGATCCGCGCGCTCTCGTACTCGTTACAATGCTCGCAGTACCAGCGACCGTAATCTTCGACATATTCCAACCGGCCGTGACAGCGTGAGCATGATATCCCGTGGTCCTCGAGGTCCTCCCATATCCGTTCTGCAACCTCCGGCGGGCGGTATTGATGGCAGGATTCGCAGAACCACTCCTCGTATCGGTCCACGAACACCATCGGCTCGCCACAATAGCTGCACTCTGGCATATATTGCTCCACCTCGACGGAAGGCTCCTCCGCCTGCGGCTCGTCCATCGGCGGTTGCGGATGTTGAGGTTGCGGATGGGGATGCGGTTGCAGACTCGCACCATCTGGCGGCGCGGGATGAACATAGCGCGAGCAGTGGTCACAAAAGTAACGCTGGTATTGTTCGACGAAGGTAGGCTCGTGGCGGCAATCGGGACATCGTGGCACCGACTGTTGGGGTGCCGAGGGTGGGTGTTGGGGTGGCGCCGGCGGCGCCGGCGGTGCTGGTGGACCGGCGGCGGCTGGTGCAGCGGCGTCAGGGGGCGGTGCCGGTGCGGTATCCGACTGGGAGAGCGGCGTTTGATACTTTTCGCAATATTCGC
>CAZSUE010000390.1:0-5200 GCA_964609045.1 uncultured archaeon
TGTCGCCGGATCCCTCGTTCCCCCGTTCCCCTGTTCCCTCGTTCCCTCGTTCCCCTGTTCCCCTCTTCCCCCGTTTCCCCTCCTCACTCTTCACACCTCACACCTCACTCTTCACATCCCCCCCTCATTACCATAGTGATCCTATGACATATGAACCGCCCGCACGACAGCTCTTTGACGGTGTCTACTGCGACCGTGAGGACCGGCTCTATACCCGTAATATGAACCCGGGAAGGAGCGTCTACGACGAACCGCGGGTCACGGACGATCGTGGTATCGAGTATCGGCACTGGCACCCGGGGAGGAGCAAGCTGGCTGCCATGGTGCTCGCCGGTGCAAAACAGTTCCCGCTCGGACGAAAGACGCGGCTTCTCTATCTCGGCGCGGCGGACGGTACCACGGTGAGCCATATCTCGGACATCGCAGTGGACGGCGTCGTCTATGCGGTAGAGTTCTCGCCGCGGCCGTTTCGAAAATTGATCGGGCTTGCAAAAGAACGCGAGAATATCGTACCCATCCTCGCCGATGCGCGGCACCCGGAACGCTATCGCGCCTATCTCGGCACCGCCGACCTCCTCTATCAGGATATTGCACAACGCGACCAGCCGGAGATCTTTATTGCGAACCTCGACTGGTATCTCGCCCCGACCGCGGTGGCGATCCTAATGATCAAAGCGCGCAGCATCGATGTCTCTGCGCCGCCAAAGAAGGTGTTCGGGCGCGTCGAGCGGAAGCTGAGGGATACGGGGCTGCAAATCATCGACGGAGTGGAACTCGCGCCGTTCGAGAAGGACCACAAGGCGTTGGTCGTCCAGCGCGAAGATGCGTGAAAAAAAGTGGGTTGGAGATCAGGTTTGGGGTCTGGGCCGGGTTTGGGCCGCCACGTCCCTCTTCGCCATCTGCCATCTATTTAGCGGAGTGGAAGCACCACGCCACGCCCCGGTGGCCAGCCATTTATCGATAGAGTCGATCGTCGATCGTCGATCGAGCGGGAGGATCAGCGCTATGGGCGCTTGCGCCGAACGGCGGGGAGCCGATGGCGGGCAGGGCCGTCCTGTGCCCTCCTAGCCGCATGAGGCGCGTTATGGGGGCGCCCTTCGTCAGTTTCAGTTTCAGTTCCATGCTCATGCTTATGCTTATACTCATGCTCTTGATCCACACCAGTACCATCGTCGACGATACGCGCGTCGATGTCGATGACCATGCTGGCGGCGGCATGGTTATGGCCGTCGGTGCCGGAGCGGTCTCTTCGCGCTTCGCGTGCACCGGGGGAGAACTGTTCGAAGGCCGCACGCGCATGTTTGAGGGAGCGTCCCACCGCCCGCCGCGCCCAGAGGACGAATGCGGCGATGACGGCGAGAGCGATACCGAGAATGACGAGGGTGATGATCGCGGCGTTCTGTAGCCCGAACGCGAAAAAGACGAGGACGAAGACGATGAGGAGGAGCGGGAGGGGGCAATAGCTGCCTTTGATCGACCACTTGGCCATACTGCTCACGCCTCGGTTGTAATCAGTTCTATCTCGCCGCGCACGCGGCGTCTCGGCCGACTTTCGGCCGATCACACATTAGGCTTCACGCCACCGTTCTTCGATGCCTTCGATGGCGAGATGCTCTTCGAGGTAGTTGATGATGCGGCGGAAATATTCTTCCGGGAGTTGGCCGTGGAACCGAACGAGGATATCGTGCATCCAGGTCATATGCACCCGTGCGATGCGCGCGTCAACTTCGCACTCGTGCTCCTTGGAGAGGAATTTCATGTAGACATTCTCACCGCGCCCTTGCTGCTGGGCGATCTCCTCGATCAGACGCTCGAGCGCCTCGTCGATGTCGTAATGTTCTTCCGGGTGGTGATAGAGCTCTTGCCCGTCGAGTTCGACGGTGGCTACATTCTTGAACTTCGCTTTGGCGAGGGCGCGGATCACCTTCTCGGCAGTCGCGAGCACTTCGAAATCGCGGTTCACCTTCCCGAGCCCGACGAGCGAACTGAGCTTGGCGAGGAACGAGTCGCTCGCCGTCACCTCCTTCACCTCGAGGTCGATCGAGATGGTCATGTTCTCGACCTTCGTCGGGCGTGATCGTGATCGTGGTCGCGGGGCGGGTTTATGTTTCGTTTCTTCCTCCGGCTCGAGCTCGCGTTGGGGAAAGATACCGATGGCGTTACCGGTGATCGTGGAGCTGTGACTTTTGCCGCGGCTTTTGATCGCCTTCAATTGTCGCTTCGAGGAGTAACGGTCGCTTTGGGCCATGTGAAGGGAAATGCGGTTACAATACATATAAAATACGGGGGTGAAGGGGTGAAAGGGTGAAGGGGTGGGGGTGGTGAAGCCGCGGGAAGTGAAGGGTAGTCCGATGAACCCACGGTTCCGCAACGCGGTATTGCGGTGAGGCATGTGGAGAGGGGGGCCAGGCTATTATGTGCGTCGCAACCTCCGATCCTTAGCGAAAGATAGAGGTACGCGGTCGATGATCGAGACGCCACTCTCCACCCAGCGGTCTCGGACTTCGTACAATGCGAGATCGTAACGCTGGAAACGGCACAACCCGCCTCACGCTCGCTTCCATCTCCTCTTACCCACGCCAAACGCTTAATACCCACACCGATGATAAGGTGCAATGTATCGTAATAGTGATGGTGGTGCATGATGGCGGATGCAACGGTGGCCCCGGCCCGTGCGGAAGATACGCTCCTCTCCGCATCGCCTTACGCACTCTGGCCACTTCTCGTACTCATGGCGGTCTGCGGTGCGGTCTTCGTGCTCATCGGGGTCCTCTTCAACGGCTGGTTCGTCCTCTTCATGATCCCCGTCCTCATCACCCTGGCGATGATGCTGCTCAAACGCGTCCAGCTCAACCGCCTCGCCGAGGTGCACGACGCACTGGCTGGGGAAGAGGTCATCGATGTGGCCCAGGCCGCGAATTTTTTCGGGCAGCGCTCGCGCGGGCTCAAACAGGTCCGCGGCAACGGCGTGCTCGCGCTCACCACAAGCAAACTCTATTTTTTGATGTGGGCGCCACGTCGCGAGCTCGTCATCCCCCATCGCCAGATTTGCGATGTCGATATCGTCGACTCGTTCCTCCAAAAAACGAAGTTCCAACCGCTCTTGAAGGTCGTCTTCCGACCGCTGGGCGCGGTGGAAGGTGCCGACGACGCCGCGGCCTGGCTCGTTTCCGACCCGGAGCGATGGCGCGAGCAAATCGTGTCGTCCGTCCCCGCCCTGCAGCGCTCCGAGTGATCGTCGACCCCTACAAATGCGACCACGCACGCCGTGGGGTGGCTCGCCCAATATTCATATAATGCAAGGGGACTAGGTGCTCACGGTCGAAGAACGAAAACAAACAGACAGGATCGACGGAGATATGATATGATGACAGTTCCAAAGCGCAAGATCGCCATTGGTTCAAATATCTGCCCGTACCCCATGCCCGTGACGCTCGTCGGTGCCGATGTGGACGACACGCCGTCGTTCATGCCCATCGCATGGCTGGCACGGGTCAACCTCAAGCCCACGCTCTATGCATTGGGCATCAACGAGGAGCATCACACCGCAAAGGGTATCAACGCGCACGACGCGCTGAGCATCAATTTCCCCAGCGAGGCGTTGATGGTCGAGTGCGATTATTGCGGCATCACCTCGGGCGCGAAGGTGGACAAGAGCGCGCTGTTCGAGGTTTTCTACGGTGAAATAGAGCACGCGCCCATGATCGCCGAGTGCCCGCTCAACCTCGAATGCAAGGTGAAAAATCGGATCTCGTTCGGGAACAACAGCCTCTATCTCGTGGAGGTGATCGAAGCGTACAGTGAGGAACGCTATATGAGCGACGAGCGGCTCGATGTCAAGAAAATGGCGCCGTTCACGCTCACGATGTTCGATAATCGGTACTGGTCCATCGGCGACGAGATCGGCCGCGCATGGAGCGCGGGGCAGGCATTATTGGACGATGGGGATGATGAGAATGATGAGAATGATGAGGATGATGAGGATGATGAGGATGATGAGGATGAGGGTGGCGTGGATTGAACTGCATGCGGCTCGACGGGTGTGATGCGGGCTAATATATATATTTTACCGGTTAAAGCTAAATAGAGGCTTGCTCCGCTCAGCACCGAAGATAGAACCGTTCCCCCATCCCGAAAACGGCATCGATCCTAAGCTGCGTATCGGACGCCGGTGAACGGATGGTGCCGCTGAATGTTCCGTACGGGCCGCGATAGCGGCTCTCGAGCACGATCGCGTTCACCTTCAACGGGTTCTTTACTGCGACATCGAACCGCAGCTCGATATCGCCCGCATCGTCGCGGATGAGCCAGTACTCGCCGTCGTCGCCCTCATCGTGACGATGAAAGCGGACCGGCGGGAGGAGATGGAGCGCGCCGTCGTACCAGAATGCGTTCTCGTTATAGCGCTCCTCGTCCAGCGATTGGTTATGGGTGAGGTTGAACCCGATCAACCGTCCCATTTCATCGTGCGTGGCACCGACGACCCAGTCCCACTGCATGATGTACGGATAATAGCCCTTGTGGTCGTCGAGGATGAAATAGCTGTGCGCGGGTTCGAATATGGTGCGGTTCGCACCGACCTCCAGCCGGCCGGAGAGGGGCGCCACCGCCTTATGCGAGTACATGCCGGCATTCTTCGCAAACGGGATCGCTACAACGATGGGCTCGTACCGGTCACCAGCCCCGACTTTGCCGGTGAACGCGCCACGCAGCGGTGGGCGGCCCGGCTTGCCGGCGATATCGAAGGCGATGCGTATCTGTCCCTCTTCGAGGCGGCTCGCGACGCAGATGCCGCCCTCGGCGTCATGATAGCGCGTATCCGAGCGCATGAGCGTGGTCGGGAGCGCGAGCCGCCAGGGTGGGACCATCTTCTCCCATGTATATTGTTCCCCCTCGGCGATATCGTACACGTCGATCTTGACCAGGCCGATCTTCTTCATGTTCATGATCGCGATAAGCAGGAAAAAGCGCTCGTTCCCGAGCTGGAAGGCGTGCCATTCCTTCAGGTGGAGGAACCGGTACGCACGCGGCGGTCGTAACGGGAACGGCAGTGGCCGTGGTATCGCGGCGTCCAGCGCGTTGAGATCCTTGATCGGGCGGTCGTAGGTGCCGAAATTGAACCAGCCGTCGTTGACGAGTGATGGCGGGGCGGGGAGGAGCGGCCGCAGTGGCATGGATGACGGGGAAGTGATCGGAGGAT
>CAZSUE010000391.1:0-5186 GCA_964609045.1 uncultured archaeon
GGTATCGTCGCCGTTGACTGCTCTTGGCGCACGGCGGAAGTGGTGTTCCGACGGCTGCGAAAAGGGCGTACCCATCGTGCGCTCCCGTTCCTCGTCGCCGTGAACCCGGTCAACTACGGCCGCCCGTTCAAGCTCTCCACCATCGAAGCGTTCATCGCCGCGCTCGCCATCCTCGACGAGACCGAACACGCGCGCGAACTACTCCGGCTCTATAAATGGGTCCAGACCTTCCTCATCATGAACGCCAACCCCATCGCAGAGTACCGCGCGGCGAGGAACAGTACCGAAGTGGTCCGCGCGCAAGCACGGTATGTGGAGGAGGACTGAGTGGATATTTTCGAGACTGCTGGATACGGGGAACATCTCGTCGTCGAAGACGAGATCAAAGATGAAAAATAGGTTCGTAAGAGAAGCGGATCAAAGCGAGTCCGTTTGTCCGTTTGTCCGTTCGTTCCGGAAGAACCGCACCCACCATCGTATCGTTCAGTTCAGCACCCGCGAAGGTCTACATTTGCCCCTTCGCCACGCGCGGTCGCCGCCAGTGCCTCCATCTCCTCGCGGTCGTACGGCTCCATCGTCGCATAGCTCGAATCCAGCGTCGAGTCCGGCTTGAACTGCTGGAGGACATACCGCCGCGCACCGCGAAGCAGCCGCGCCATCGCACCGATCGTATCATGATCGTGATGCTTTGGTACCACCGTGGTCCGGAACTCGTAGTTCGGCAGGGTCTGGATCAGTTCGATGCTCCGCGCCACCGCGTCGAGGTCGACGGTGCACCCGGCAGCTGCGTGATAGCGTTCATCCAGTGGCGCTTTGACATCCATGGCGATATAATCGACCAGTCCCTCGGCGATGAACCGTTCGAGCCGATGCGGGAAAGACCCGTTCGTATCCAGCTTGGTGAGGAACCCCCACTCTTTGAACCGCGCGAGCAGCCTGTCCAGCGCGGAGGCGAGCGTCGGCTCGCCACCGGTGATCACCACACCGTCGATGAAATCGCGATGCGCCATGAGCACGGACCGGACCCTGTCGAGTTCGACGCTGTCGAATTTTTCGAAATGGAGCACGAGGTCCGCGTTCTGGCAGAACGGGCACCGGAAATTACAGCGAGGAAGGAAGACCACGCTGGTGATGTACCCGTCCCAATCGAGATACGAGGTCTCGACAAAGCCCTTGATCGGGCAGCTGAACGACAAATCGGATACGCCCTCCTCATTAGGTTCCTCATTAGGTTCCTCATTAGGTTCCTCATTAGGTTCCTCATTAGGTGGTCGCATTGGAGCTGGATCCGATCCGCACAAAAGTTCGTGCCCCCCCATTTATTGGTCGTAGTGGTGCAGAGAGAAAGAAGGTCACCGACGCCGAGGCACGGTCACTGGCCACGGTAGACGGTTTTGCTCATTGGATCAGCGCTGTAGCGCCTCACGCAACAACGAAGCGCTGGGCACCTCGCCTCGCCACCCGACCAGCTCTACCTCGTCTTCGTCGAGGACGAGGATCGTCGGCGTGGCGATCACTTCGTGGAACGCGGCTTCCGCCAGCCCCTCATCGGTGCTGACATCGAACCGCTCCACCTTCGCGTCGGTCTCGTTCGCCTCGGCATCGAGCAGCGCCCTCGCCTGCGGACATCGTGCACAGTTCGGTTTTGTAAATAACTTGATCAGCGGCATGCTCACCCCATGGCACCATAATATCGAGGTGCTATTTGGCGCTTGTCATTGGCAACGCATCTCACCGTTTGGCGGTCAGCGCTAAAAGCTAATCTTTAAGCGGTCACAACAAAATGGTTACCCGACGCTTGGCCAGACGGTGGGTGACCTCCCGCGCTGGAAGCGGCGATAAAAAGTAGAGAAAAGAGAAGGAAAAGAAAGGGGAAAGAAAGGGAACGGAAACGGGGACCAAAGAAGATAAGAGAAAAGAGAATGGCTGGGGACTCACGGACGCATCTCAACGCCCAGCGGCCCCCTACACATGTCTTATTCCTCGAACTCGATCTCGTCGAGCTCCTCGAACTCGATATTCTCGAACGCCGCTTCCGCAGCAGCATCCAGCTCGAGGTTCTCGCGCTCGAAACGGTCGCGGTCCCTCATTCGATCGCCGTAATATTTTTCTTCGTACCCCATCTCTTCGCCGAGTTCTCCCGGCTCCTCTTCTTCGGGCCATTCGTCCAGCTCATCGTAGAGCGGCTCCTCTTCTTCCTCGAAATAGACCTCTTCGTCGTATGCAAGACCCACTTCCCACGCCTCGGCCTCTTCTGGATATTCCGGCATCGGCTCGTAGAACTCTTCGCCACATTCTTCGCAATACTCGTCGTCCGCGCCGAGGGCCGCACCGCACCGCGGACATCGGAAGGTCTCTTCCTCGAACTCGGCACCGCAATTCGGACATGCGGGATCGAAGGCGCTGACCATCTCGCCGCAATTTGGGCATTCGAAGTCACCGACCGCGTCATACTCCAGCCCCTCTTCGTAGCCATAACCATACTCGGGCTCGACCGTCTCATAGCGCGGAGCGGCGGCACCGTACATCGGCTCGCCCTCGCCGTAATACTCCTCTTCATAGCCTTCCGCTGGCGCTTCCTCACGCCGGCTCCGGCGTGCGATCACCCCGACGATGATGATCACGATGATAATGAACACGATGATCAGGAGCCAGAAGAGGAGCGACCGTCCTTCTGTATCCGATTTCTCATTGATGTCGGAGGTTTCCAGTGCGGAGGTCGTCGAGGTCGGGGTGTTGTCGTCGCTATCGGCAACTTCGTCCCCGTCCGAGGCGGTGAAATAGTAATTGTGCTTCCCGCTGTCCAGTTCGGTCGTATATTCATACACTGTACCCGTGGTGTAGGTGCCGCTTACCT
This sequence comes from uncultured archaeon, assembly GCA_964609045.1. GTDB lineage: Archaea > Thermoplasmatota > Penumbrarchaeia > CAZSUE01 > CAZSUE01 > CAZSUE01. Next base: position 2,858 of record CAZSUE010000391.1, read on the forward strand.
TCTCCATCTCGTACTGGTCCCCGTCGATGACGACATAGATGTAGCCCGGCACATCACCATCTTGATCCGTGTAGGTCACTTTGAAACTGAACTCGGTCTCCGTATCACCGCTTGCCGGGCTCATCCTTCCGTTGCTGAGGTCGGGAGCGTGATTGGCGAGCTGGACGAACGGGATACTATCGCTCGTATCCACCGAGGTCGGTGTCTGAGTATCGCCGCGTTGCGCTTGGTCGGAACCGTCGCTCGCAGTGAAGTAATAGGTATGGCTCCCCTCTCCTAGTTTCGTTTCGTACTGGTATGCGACACCGGTCGCCGGCGTTCCTTCACCCTTCGCCATATCCTTGGGATCACCGTCGATCCAGACATAGACCGATGTGGCGGCGTTACCGTCCTCGTCGCGATAGGTCACTTCGAACACGAAATCGGTTTCCACCGTGCCCGAGGACGGCGACACATCGCCGTTGGAGAGGACCGGGGCAGTATTCTCCTCCTGGAGCGTGAGGTTGATCACGGTCTTTTCACCTTCGAGGATCTCGACAGTGCGTTCACGCGCGATATGTCCGTCGAGCGAGGCATTGAGCGTATAGCTCCCCGGTGTGAGATCGGTGAACGAATAACCGCCGGCGGCATCGGTTCGATCTTGATAGCCCAGCTCCTCGACCTCGACGACGACGCCTTCCAGCGCTCCACCCGCCTCATCGCGGATCGTTCCGCTCAAGCTCCCGGGCTGTACCTCGACCGGGTCGAGGAGGATGTTCACCGTGAGGTTTTCCCCTGCGATGATATCCACCGTGCGATCTTTCGTCTCATAGCCATCTTTCGTAACGGTGATGTTGTACTCACCGGCGGGATGATCCACGATCCAGTACCAACCGCTCGCGTTACTCGTCACATTGACGCCGGTCTCGTTGACCGTCACTGTGGCATTGGCAACGGCCGGATAATACTCGCTCCGTGCACGGATCTGTCCCGTAATATTACCGTATTCTACGACCTCGACGAGGGTGATATTGACACGATTGAGCCCTTCGTGGAGCAAGACGAGCTCCTCCGCGGGTTCGTACCCGTTCGCGGCCACGGTGAGCGTGTAGCTTTGGACCACGAGATCGTTGAACACATACAGCCCCGACGCGCCGGTCACCTGCGAGGAATCGGTCTCCTCGAGCTCGACGAACGCACCTGCGACGGGCGAGCCGCTCTCGTCGCGGATATACCCGCTCAGGGTGCCGGTGGCCACCATTGGCGAGAGCTCGATATCCTGATCCGTCGTGGTCGCACCTGCGATCACATCGACATTATAGATCCGGCCCACGACATAGTCGTCCTTTTCGAAGACGATCTCCCAGCGCCCCTCGGCGATCGGCCCCAGCTCGTAATAGCCGCTGGCGTCGGTCTCCGCCGTGGCGTCGTCGCCGGCAACGCTCACCGTCACCGCCGCCAACGGTTCGCCCGTGTCGGCGTCGGTGACCGTGCCGGTGATATATCCGTTGGAGACGAGCAGCTGCGGCATCGCCTCAACCGTGCTCACCGTGTCATCTTCGTTGCCAGCTTCATCGACCGCCGTAACGGCGAAATAGTAATTCTGGTCGTTTTCCAATCCAGTGGCGTTATAGGTTGTGGTAGCGGCGGGAAGCTCCACCTCCTCGGTCATTCCCGAGACGCTATTGAAATCCGTTGCAGACCAATAGAGGCGATACCCGTCGAGGTCGTTTGCGGGGGAACCCGACCAGTTCAGATCGACATACCCATCGCCCACCGCGGTAACGGTCAACCCGCTTACCGGCGCGGGCGGCACCGTATCCGCGGTCTGGAATGTGAGGATGGCCGTGTTATCGGCGTTGCCGTGTTCGTCGGCGTAAAAGAGTTGGTAGTGATACTCCGTATCCGGTGTCAGTGCGGTCAGTGCGAGCGAATGGTTCGCCAGAAGGAGGTCGCTCTCCATCTCGGTCCAGTTGCCGGCGCGGTCGTCCGTGTACCGAACCGTGACATTGGCCGGTTCGTCGAAGCTGACATTGAGCGTGCAGGTCGTGCCGGTGGCTTCCCAATCCAGTGCCTCGATCACTGGCGGGACGGTCTCGGACAGTGTGGTGAAGCTTTCTACGCCGGTCTCGTTCGCGTTGCCGACGCGGTCCCAGAACCAAAGCTGGTAGTAATATTCCGTATTCGCTTCCAATGCGGTAAGCGTCAAAGTATGAGTGGCGAGGAAATCGCTCAGCGACGCGGTCCAAGCCAGCTCACCGGGCGTACTGCCGTAGCGAAGCGTGGCGTTGCAGGGTTCGTCCGTAGACCACATGAGCACGGCAGCGGTCTGCGTCCGGTTCTCCACGGT
>CAZSUE010000392.1:0-5181 GCA_964609045.1 uncultured archaeon
CTACCATTACTCTACCATTACTCTACCATTACTCTACCATTACTCTACCATTACTCTACCATTACTGCGTCGTTACCCAACAGCGCCGCTGGTGCGCCAATGGGCATCGTGCTCGTCAGTTCAAACCCTCATCCGACCTCTCCTCCTCATTATCGATATCGGGACCCATCTCCTCTGGTATCTCTCCGATATCCGAATGCTCCCGCCGATGTGTCAGGATACGGATGAGCACATAGACGCCGATAAAGATGACGAGGCCGAGGATGAAATAATCGTTCACCGTACCCGAAAACACGCGCATGGACCCAAACTCCAATTCGTATCAACGGTGAACCGCGAGCGGTTCGCGTCGCGCGCCCACCTCTATCTTCTTCTCTTCGTTATTTTTCTGTGAAAGAAAGTATCGTAGAGTAGAGTGACATCTATACATAAAACGTGCGGAAATACCACCGGATATTGGCATATATTAAACGACCGCACTGGCTACGAAATGATGCAGAGGTTTGCGTCGCGTCGCAATTGGCTCCAGTGCATATCGGGTAGCACTATGACAGATGATCCTGAGCAAACGGGTACGAACAGCAGTAATGGAACCGACCGTTCGAACGGGGACGAAAGCGGGGACGTAAGCGGGCTCGAGAACGAGATGGGGAACGGCGATGGCACCGATCATCATCGGATGATGATGCGCGACTTCCGACGCCGGTTCATCGTCGCCACCATCCTCACCGTCCCCGTCCTCGTCCTCTCGCCGACGATCCAAAACTGGACCGGCGTTTCGCTCCAATTCTCTTACGCACCCTATATCCTCTTCGGGTTCGCCACCGCCATCTTCGTCTACGACGGCTGGCCGTTCCTCAAAGGGCTCCTCGAGAGCGACCCGCGCGATGTCACCGCGTTGATCGAGTTTGCACAAGAGACACACCGAAAGACGGTCCAGAACCTCTTCTGGGCCACCGGGTACAATGTCATCGCCATCCCGCTGGCCGCCGGCATCCTCTGGTTCGCCGGTGTCATCATCTCACCCGCAGTGGGCGCGGCGCTCATGTCGGCCAGTACGGTCATCGTCGCCGTCAATGCGAAACTCCTCTCATTTACCGAGCGCGCTGAGCGCGATAAAAACAGCACGATGACGGTGAGAACTCCAGAAGCGAGCCGCTGACGAAATAACAAATAAATAGCAGCGGTCGTATGATTTGCAGCCTCGGCGATAGCTCCCGATGGTTCTCGCGCGGTCACGACCGATTCTCCGTTATCCCACTCAAACTCCGACTCCGACTCCGACTCGTTTGCAGTCTTTATTGAGTGGCATAGGGTATTGGCTTTCAGCACCGCTCGTTTGGCGATAGACCGAGCGAGGGGGGCCGCTTAACCCTGGAGGATGAAGCCGAGGGTGACTTCGGGACGATATCGATATCGCGTCGGTCGGAGGGGCGGTTCGTATGGTCGAGGAGCGGAGTGGATCAGTATGGGGAATCGAGATTGGAAATTGGCTTTTCTTATTGTATTGGTAACGACCATCGTCGCGGCGCTGGCACTGCTCATCCATGCCACCGACGACGCATCGGCGCAGATCGATGGTGAAGACACGATTACAGACCCAAAATGGCGCCCGGCAGACGGGAATGTCGCCATCGGCCCAGCGCACGACCAGACCACGCCACATGCCCGGACATTGGATAGGAACGGCCCGTACACTATCGAATGGCTCGAAGCGTCAGAGGGGCTCCCCGAGCACAACGCCACGGCGGCGCTCACCGGCGATATCGACGGCGACGGCGCCATCGATATCGTCACGCTCCACGGCCATCCCAAATCGCCTGCAAAGCTCGGCATCGTCGTCTCACTCAACGACCGCGACGGGAGCTGGACCAATACATCCACCGGGCTCCCCACCGATCCGTTCGCAACGGGCGCGCTGGCGGACATCGACACCGACGGCGACCTCGATATCGTCGCCGTCACGGATGAGCCCGATGCCGAGATACGCGTCTATCGCAACCAACCGGGCGGCTGGCAGAACGATTCCGCAGACCTCGCCATCACCCAGCACTATTACGACCTCGCCATCGGCGACCTCGACGCCGACGGCTGCCCGGACATCATCGTCACCAACGATACCAGCGGTCATATCTGGTTCGGCGACGGCGCGGGCAACTGGTCGCATGAACCGCTCAATATCAGCGCCCCTCCAGGGCCGGTTCTCGAATTCGACCTCGGGGATATCGATTCCGACGGCGACCTCGACCTCGTCGCAGCGCGGATGGACGCGCTCCAGCTCCTCCTCAATAACGGCAGCGGCCGCGAATGGAACGCACCACCCACCAACCTCCCCGGCCCGCTGAACCTCGACCCGAAGGATATCCGCCTCGCCGATACCGACAACGACGCGGACCTCGACATCATCCTTCTCACCGGCACCGCCACCGAGCTCGAGCGCGTCATCGCGATCTACGAAAATATCGACCCGATCACCTGGGCGGTGCACTACGATACTTTCCCTGCGACTGCCACCTACCACGCGCTCGCCATGGGCGATATCGAGCCCAACGGGATGCTGGATATCGTCGCCGCCGGCGAGAACGGCGATGTCTATCTCCGTTACGAGAGCGCGCCCACCGAGCCCGCTAACACCGGCTTGACGGCAAATATGTGGGATGCGGCGCTCGCCGACCTCGACGACGACGGGACGCTCGATATCGTCGCCGCGGGCACCCCCGTCCGCGCGTTCTTTGCCAACGGCACCCAGCAGCGGTATATCGACAGGCTCGAGGCGGAGCGCGCCGGGCTCCCCACCACCGGGAACTATATCGATATCGCGCTCGTGGACCTCAATGCCGACGGTATCGACGAACTTGTCGCGCTCAGCGAGGATTCCTTCGAGCTCTGGAACCGATCGGACCACGCCGCTCATTGGAACTTGCTCGCAAGCGAGCCCATCGTCGCCACCTCCATCGCCATCGCCGATGCCAACGGTAACGATACCAGGGATATCGTTCTCGCCGCGCCGGCCGATCGCGCCGTCTATCTCGTCAATATCACACCCTCACTCGGTATGGATACCCCCTGGCAGATCTATCAACATCCCAACCCAGATTATACGCCCTACCATCTCGACGCCGCGGACCTCGATAATGACGGCGATATCGACCTTATCCTCCTCCAGCAAAAGACGCTCACCGCACTGATCAATAACGGCACCGACGGCTGGGAGACGCGCGTTCTCCCCGCATGGGGCAATTACGCCCAGCCAGAATACGACACGCTCGCCCTGACCGACCGCGACGGTGACGGCGATATCGATATTATTACCGTGAACGGGACCTCTAACCGGCTCGAGCTCTTTATCAACGACGATAACGCATCCTTTACCCGGCTCGTGACCAATATTACCGTTGCGTCTGGGCCCGCCCCGTTCGCGCTCGGGGACCTCGACCACAACGGAATGGGCGACATCGTTCTTGGCGACGGTGAGAACCTTACCCTCTACCGCGGAACCGGCGTCGGGCTCTTCCAGCCCGTCGCCAGCATCAAGGGAAAGGCTGACGAGACGGTGAACGCGATCTTTCCGGCGGACCTGAACCGCGACGGAGCGCTTGATCTCGCCATCGGCACCGATGGTGGGCTCCGCATCTATCGCGGCGACGGCCAGTTCGGGTTCCAACAGAGCCTCGCATCCGTCCCCACCGCGGGCGAATGTCCTGCGCTCGCCGCGTGCGACCTCGACGAGGACGGCGACCTCGATCTCGCCACCGCATACTGGACCGGCGGGCTCGAAACGGTCCGGATCGAACTCCTACGCGACACCACCCCCATCGGCTTCGACGAGCCCTCACCTTCGGAAAGCATCTGGAACGATCACGCCGAGATCGACGCCAGTATTACCGTCAACGATGACATGAGCGGCGTGGACGCCGAGACGATCCGATACCAATACTCGACCACCGGTACCGAAGGGTTCAACGAGACATGGTACGCCCCCACGCTCGTCGAAGACGGGTACGCCATCACCGTCACGGCGAGCGTCCCCGCCATCCACGGCGAGGAGAACTATATCCGATGGCGCGGCACCGACCTCGTGGGGAACCCCGTCACCATCTCGCAACCGTATCGGATCCGTGTCGATCTCCTCCCGCCCAGCTTCACCGACGAAGACCCCGCCGATGATGCCTGGATCAAGAGTCCGGCCACCACCGTCAGTGTCAAGATCGAAGACCTCGACGCGGGCGTCAGTGCATCCACCGTGAGCTATCGCGTCGATACGGGAAGCGGGTTCGGCGCCTGGCTCAGCACCGGACTGAGCGCCGACGGCGAAACGGTCGTCCCCAGCGAATATCTCAACCTCGCCGAGGGTGTGAACCAGATCCAATGGAACGCCACCGATACGGTGGGCAATTGGGAGCGTTCGCCGATCTATACGATCCGCGTCGATACCACACCGGTGACCTTCGCCAATATCGACCCCATCGCCACCGACTGGCAGAGCAGTACCACGGTGAATGTCTCGATCATTATCGAAGACTCCTCCAATATCGGTGCCGCACCCAGCGGCGTCGATACCTCAGAGGTCTCCTACCGCATCGCCGCCGGCGACCCCTACGGGTTCGAGGAGGACAGTTGGGTATGGGTCAATACCACCGATCGGAATGTGAGTGTCGAACCGAAAGGTGACGGGTACCTCGTCGCCGTCGCCAACCTCAGCTTGACCGAGGGCGATGAGAACTATATCCAGTTCCGTGCAAAGGATCGTGCAAACAACGGCCACACCCGCTCCGATACCTACCAGATCATCGTCGATACCCAGCCGCCGCAGTTCGCTACAGACAGCGCGTTCCCCGCTGCGGATGAGTGGCAGAGCGATTTCTCCGTCACCTGCTCCATCGCCATGGAGGACTGGGGCAGCGGCGTCGCCGCAGCGCAGATCGAGTACCGGATCCTCCGCAATACCACCGGAACATGGGGCGGATGGCGCGGTGTCGGCGCGCAGGAGAGCGGCCATTTCGTCAGCGTTTCCATATCCGATATCTTCTCCGACGGCAAGAACTACATACAATGGCGGGTGAAGGATGTTGCGGGCAACGGGTGGGTCACCTCGGGCGCACAATCGGTCAATATCGATGTCCAGCCACCCGAGTTCCAGCGCTTCCTCACCACACCCAACGGCCAGTGGCTCAATCAGAC
>CAZSUE010000393.1:0-5177 GCA_964609045.1 uncultured archaeon
TAGTACCGGGAGCAAGTGTGCTCCCTGGTCGGGACTACTGCGAAGCAGTATGGCCAATTCGGTTAATTCGATTCATTCGATGCTCTCCTTTTCTCCTTCTCCGCGTGGTCAAGCCCCCGCTCGCCCGGCCTACACCCCAGCCTGACCTGCCCTTGAACTGAACCTTCGGCCCCCCTTCGGCCATGAATACTCACCATGGCGTAGACGGAGCGGGAGACGGAGTGGGATACTGAGGATCGATCGTACTCTTCGTGACCGCGGTCGCCGAACGCTCATATCTTGACGCGCGATCGCAAACGGGAGGGCATCTTTATTCTTTATTCTTCCTCGCGTTCTTCGGCGTCGTCGAGTTTTGGATCTAGTCCTGGACCTAGTTCTGGATCGAGAGCGAGGTCGCTATCGATGTCGCTACCGATATCGAGGTCGCCCCTGGTGGGTATAGTGGGTGCACGATCCTGTTCGAAACCCCAGTCCTCGTCCGCCTCTGTGATCTTTCCCGGGGCAATGGGCCCGATCTCTTCGTCCGCCATCGCATCCAACTCCGCCTCGAGACGGTCGAGTTCTTCGTCTTCGAGTTCCTCATCATCCAGTTCCAGTTCCAGATCGAGTTCTGCACCCTCCTCGGCTCTTGCCAGCGACTCATCCATCGAAGCCTCTCCCCGCGCGGGATCACGATCGTATTTCACCTCCTCCGCCTCGCTCTCGGCGCCCTCTGGCAGGACATCGGAATGTTCGGCCCCCGTCCTCGTTTTCTCGGTACCTCTGGGCTGAGCGCGCTTGGCTTCGCGGATCAACCGCCGCGGTTCGAGGAGGTCGTTCAGCATCGGTTTCAACCCGCGGAAACGGTCCATATCACCCTCCCACTCCTCGAACACATCCCCGTAGCGGTGTTCGATGCGCTCGATCATGGCGCGCATGGCCAGCTCGAAATGTTTCGGCTCCTCGCCGCCGAGCACGACCGCGAGGTAGAACCCGTTGCCGCGCTCGATATGGATCACACTGTCGCCGAAATCGAGGCGCTTCAACCCGAACTGGCTCTTGTCCTTGAACGAATCCTTGATAAAATCCTGGATCGCGGTGAGCATGGAGCCCATGATGTCGTTATCCATCCCGGGCCGCAGCTCTTTGGAGCGATGCGCGAGGAGCAGTCCCTCATCGGCGATGACGAAGATATCTTCGATGGGTGCGCCACCGCGACGGCGGCGGAGAATGAGGATGGTGAGAACGGCCGCGAAGACGGCCGCAACGACGATGAGCGCGAGCACCAGCGGCGACAGTGCTCCCAAACCCCCTCCGCGCTCCTCACCGTCGGTATCGCCGCCCGTGGAGGGCGCCACCGTCACCGTCCATATCTGGCGGGTGAGTGCTTTGCTCTCGTCGCGTATCTCCACGGTCACATTATAGCTGCCAGCACGGTGATCGTCAGGGGAGAAGATATACCGGTTCGCACGTTCGCCCGTATCGTTGCCGTTCACGAGCCAGCGATACTCCACCGCCTCCCCGTCCGGGTCGGAGGCGTTCACCGTCAATGTGAGCGGCGCGTCCTCTTCGTCCAATCGCGGTTTGAGGTTCATCGGTGCAAAGTCGGCGATGACCGGCGCGCGATCGGCAGCGGTGACGATCACCGTCCAGTGCTGCCTTGCCTCGGCACCGTCGCCGTCCGAGACGACCACCTCGACGCGATGGTCGCCCGCCGTACCATAGGAGGGGCTATAGCTCCAGAACGGCACATCCTCGCGCATCGTCACACCGTCCAGTTCCCATACGATGGCGAGATCGGTATCGTCCTCGTCGAACGGCGTGATATTGAACCCAAGCGCGCTCCCCTCGGAAAGCTCCGGATGGAGGTCCGAGGGGCGATAGTCGCGCAACACCGGCGGATCGTTCACCGGCAACACCTCAAGTATGAAACTGCGTTGGTCCTCCGCACCGAACGGATCGCGACAACGGACCGTAACCGGCCACTTTCCAGTATGCACACCGCTCGGCGTCCCCCACACCTCTCCAGTGGCGTTGTCGATGCTGAGCCAGTCGGCGTCGGTGTCCAACTCCCATTCGAGTGCATCGCCGTCGACGTCGGTGGCGTTATAATCCACGCGATAGGGCTCGTCCTCCACTGCAGTGGCGATATCGCCACCCGTGATCTGCGGTGCGTCGTTGATATTGGTCACCAGTAGGGTGAAGTTCCGCCATGCACGACCGCCGTGCGAATCGTCGGCCGTAACGGAGACATGATACGAGCCCACATGAGCGTTCCTCGGGATGCCTTCCAGTGTACCCGTGGTCTCGTTCATCGTAAGGAAGGTGGCGTTCGTCGAGACCGACCATCGCACCATCCCGGAGGCGTCGTCGCTACTGGCGTAGTCCACCCGGTAGTTCGCATCCTCGGCCACCGTGGTCACTGGCGCGGTGAGGATGGCGGGCGGGCGATTGGTCACGAGGAGCGTGAAGTTCTGCCATGCACGGCCGCCGTTGCCGTCATGCACGGTGACATTCACCGACCAGGTACCCACATCTTCATTGCACGGTCGGCCGCAGAGCGTGACGTTGGCCGGTGTGGAGGTATTGAACGCCAACCAACGTGCATCGCTCTCCAGGGACCAACTGATCTCGCCCTCGCCGTCGTCGCTCGAACTATACAAAACGCAATAGCCCGTATCCTCAAAAACGGTGGTCTGCGGTACGGAAATAATCGCCGGTGCGGTATTGGTCACGGTCACGGTGTAGTTGTACCACCCCGTCCCGCCGTTGCCGTCGGTGACGCAAATCGAGAGCTCCCATGCGCCCACATGCGTGTTATCTGGCGTCCCCGTCAGAAGACCGCCGGTCTCGTTCAACGCGAGCCACGGTATATCTCCCATCAGGAGCCAGTGGACCCTCCCGGCGCCGTCGTCCGTGGAGTGGAACTGCGCTGCGTAGGAGACATCCTCCGTCGCCCACGGGGCCGGCTCGCCGAGGATGACCGGCGCCGTATTGCGCACGGTGAGCGTGAAATTGAGCCTGGCGACCCCGCCGTTGCCGTCCTCGGCGGCGACCTCGACCGCAGCCGAACCGACATCCGCGTTCGTCGGCACACCGCTGAGGAGACCGGTACCATGGTCCAAAGCCAACCACGCTGGACCCACGATCATCGTCCAGTTCACCATCCCGGACGGGTCGTCGGTGGAATTGAGGTCGAGACGGTACTCATCGTCCTCGTCGAGCTCCGTTATCGGTGTGGTCTCGATCATGGGCGGACGGTTCGTGACCGTGAGCGTGAAGTTCGCCCAGGTGACCGCGCCGTGCCTATCGGCAACAGAGATGCTGACCATCCGGGACCCGACATCCGCATTGGTGGGAAGGCCGGTGAGCGTTCCGTTGTTCCTATCCAGCGTCAACCACTCCGGGCCGCTCACGAGCGACCAGTTGGTAGAGGGGTCGTCGTCGCTCTCATACTCCACCTCGTACTGTCCGTCCTCCATGTGCTGCTGCTGGTTCGCGGTGAGGATGATCGGGGCGCGGTTTGTCACCTCGAGCGTGAAATTGAAGTACGAGCGGTGCCCGTAGAGGTCGGTGGCGGCGACCGACACCCGATGCATGCCCACGGCGGCGTCGCGTGGCATGGCGACGAGCCGACCGCTGCTGGCGTTCATCTCGACCCATCCCACAACGGGACTCACCGACCATGCAAATGCGTTCCCGTCCGGGTCGGAGGCGTTGAAGGTGTGGTTCCATTCCATATCCTCCTCCACGATCACCAGTAGCGTTCCGAGTGTATCCTCGATCACCGGCGCGTCGTTGATCAACACGACCTTCACGGCCCCCGGCCGCTGTGTACAATCGATCCAGAGGCGTTCCGTTGTCGTACTATTCGATACGATAATGTGGTGTGGATTGGTGGTGTTGGTCCGACCGGAAGCGGACTGGATATAGCCCTGGCACGGGGTCGTATTGAACCAGCCGTCAGGATCGGTGAGCCCGGTCCGGACCAGTGTGTTGTCCGCCTCTTCGATCACGACATCGGCGTCCGCAGCGGCGTGCCCATCGTCGGTGAGGACCCTGATATCGAGATACCAGACGACGGAGAGGTACGAGCCATCGTGGAGCACGGTCGCATCTTCGAAGCTGACATTGACCGCGAGCGCGGTGCCGCGTTCGCTGACGACGAGTTCGGCGCCCATGGCGCTCTCCAGCGTCGTGTTGGCGATGCCGATGGAGGTCGCGTTGATCACCGCCAACGGTGGACAGTCCACGCCGTAGGTGATGAGGCTGCTTTCGAGGACCGAGCAGCCGTAGCTCCCGCTGTGATAGACCACGCCCGCACCGGCGCTATTATGCGCAATGCTCTCCAGCGCGACGGTGACGATACCTTCGCTGTCGAGCGCATAGATGCCAACCGAATCGGACGCCTGGTTCGCGACGGTGATGGAGAGATGGAGGAGCGCGATGTCGGTACAGTTCCTCAGTCCCACCCCTGCACTGGCGGCGCCCTCCACATCGATGCTGAGCCCGTTGACGACGATATCGGAGGATGCATTGGCATAGATGCCGGTACTGTTCGTCCCCTCCACGGCGATATAGGATTCGGTGATGGAGAGGTCCAATGCGCCCTCGAGCCGGAACGCGTTATTGTAGGCGTGATGGATATGGATCGTATCGTAGCGCGTCTGGGTGCCCGTGCATTTGTCATAGACGAGGTACGCCGACCCGACGCCGTAGTGGTGGAGGATGTTTCCCTCGAGCGTGCAATCCTCGGCATGATAGATCGCGATGAGGTCGCAGCCGTCGTGACGGGCGATCACGGTGTTTGCCTCAATATCGCATCCGTCAGCGGACCAGAGGAAGATGCCGTAGCCCGCACAATCGAGGGTGATGCTATTGTCGATGAGGCGATGGGCTCCGATAGCGTGGTCGTTATTGACGAGGACGCCGACACCCCATCCCGTCCCGCTCATGCGTATGGATACGCCTCCGATCTCGCAAGCGGTGGCGTTGAGGAGCGAAACGCCGTTGGGCCGCGCCGAGGCGCCTTTCATAATAATGGACGTATTGGCGACCGTCACTCCCACGGAATTCCGACAATATATGCCATTGGCCTCGTCGGCGGTGCTGTTGACGGTGATATTGCAGTTCGTGATGCGTAGCTGCTCGGTGGGTTGATCGACGGTGGCGTTGGCGATGACCAGCCCGTTCTTTTG
>CAZSUE010000394.1:0-5176 GCA_964609045.1 uncultured archaeon
GATGAGATGGGATCGAGTTCTGCGGATCAACGTCGCCTACCCCTCGTTTTCATTCATGACTCTCCAGCGTCGATAGTATGAAGCAGGGTTGGTTCCAGATGACATCCGATCATCATCCTTCTTCGCTGCCCGTGGGCACGGCTGAATATTGATGACGCTTCCATCATGGTGTGTGGTCCCTATGGTCGCAGTCGGTCTCTGGTGCGTACGATGGTTCGCCGCCCACAGCCATGGTGTTCTGGATACCGTTTTCCTCGTGCTTGCTCAGTTTGGGACCGAGCTTTTCTTCTTCCCGCTTCTTTTCTTCCTTTATTGGTTCCGTTCTCGGCGGCACGGTCGGGAACTGCTTTGGCTCTATGCTGCAGCGCTGTATTCCGCACTCTTTTTGGGGTTATGGTTCCATGTACCACATCCGCCGGAAGTGTATTGGAAGGTCCCTGCGGTGGGATATAGCTTTCCCAGTGTGGAGATGGTGGTCAGCTCTGCGCTCTGGACCGGCCTCGCGCTCCATTTACGCGTACGATGGGTCCGCCCCTTCGCCATCGCGATGGTGGGGCTGGTTGCATTGGCCCAGCTCTATCTTGGCATCCACACGATATGGGATGTTCTGGCCGGGGGAGCGTTCGGGTTCGCCCTGGCGATATTGGCTATCCGGCTGGTTGGCCACGTTCGGTCGTTCTTCGCCCAGCTAGACGATGCAAAACGTCGGCTCTATCTATTGATGCTCCCCGCACTGGCTGCGGCGGCGTATCTGGTCCTTTTCGAGTTGGTCGATGCTTCCGTCTCGGTCCTCCCCCTCATCGCACGCCCCATCGGTTTCATTCTTGGGCTTGCCATCGCGTATGGGCTGCTCGGTCTCTCTCAGCGATCCCGGTGCATGGACGTGCCCCGCCTTTCCGACGGCCAGATCGTCCGTTGGTACCTTATCGGAGTGGCGCTGGTCGGTTGTTGTTATCTCGGCCCGTTGGTCGTGTTGACACGATGTGGTGGTGCCGCGGACCTGTCGTATCGTGCAGCGGTGGATGTGTTCCGGAGCGCGCTGGCCTTTATTGTTTTGATCCATGTATTCCCTTGGATGGTAAGCGATCGTGGAAGAGGTCGCTTGGCGGGCGACAGTGTCTCCGGAGCGAAATAAGGACCGACCCCAGGGATCATCTGTGGATCATGAACAATGAACAACCGATCGTGTGGAATGGTGTGAGAAATGTTCCTTCGGCCACTTTTCACCCGTTCTCGGCGGGGGTAAACGCGACGGGAAGTGAAAAAGCTATTTATTGATGACGAACTATCCGAACATGGATAGACCATGGCCGACCAGCCTGCATCGAACACTGATCGGACGCTGCCGGAATGTCTCCTTCGGCTCCTTCGTCATGCCGATGAGATCAGTACGATCGAGCCGATCCTCGACGGATTGCTCGACATTATCCAGCTTCGATTTCAGAAGGTGAAGAACGACCTCGAAAGGCTCGAATCATTTATTGATGCGCTCGCCATCCACGAGGGCCTTCTAGCAGAATGGAGCGAGGAGCTTCATGAGGTGCTCGTTAGCCAGCGCAGTGCTCTGCGGGACCATCATCCCGTTTTCGATGAGGCCCTCGCCGATCTCCAGGCGTTCTACGCGGAACAAGAGTCGTACCGGCTCCAATTCAATAGTTGGCGATGGACAGAGCTGATCGTCTATCGGTTAGGTCATGCGCTTCGTCGGGCCGATCACGGCGACGACGGCGCGATCGCGCAGTTTACGCGGGAATACGAGCAGCTGGACGCGCTCAGAGGGCGGTTGGAGGCGGTTCCACGTTTCTTCTCCACCGACCATTTCGCCGCGCTCTACCAGGATCTGAAGGAGGCCCCGGATCTCGATGAAGTGCTCGATGAGTTCAATGAGCTGGAACAAGATATGAAGGTAGAGGAGGAGAAACGTCAACATTACCGTCAAAAGCTGGCCCAATATCGCTGGAGCGGGTATCTCGTCACACCGCTGGAGAACGCGCTCCGGCAGGACCTTGCAACGGTGGAACGCGCCTTCGATCAGTTCGAGCGGTCGTACCGTCGCATGCGGACGCTCCGCGACCGTCTGGCAAAGCTCGATGTCCGTGGGTTCCAGTCCGACCTCGAATCGATCTACCATAAGATGTACGATCTTTCCAAGTTGGACGATGTCCGAACCGAATTGAAGCGACTCGAGAAAAAGATCTGGGACCGTGACGAATAGACCGGACCGGATACTGTCCCCACAGCGAACGGATGGGGGAGTGAGAATGGCCGATGAGACACTGGCAACCGCTTCTACACTCCGGTTGATGATACTCTGCGCCACCGCCGTGATGCTGGTGTTTTCGCCTCTCGCACTGGATAGCTCAGCGGATGACCTCGTCACCGATATCGGCCCGACCTTTCTACCAATAAATGTCACATCGAGTCCATTCCCCCGTGCTCCATCCCGCGGTATGGGTTCAATAGGCAGCGCCGTTTTCCAGTCCAATTATTCTCACGCAGAGGTGGCTCCGGGAGCCAATCTGACCATACCGTTCAGCGTGCGTTCAAACGCCAGCGCTCCGGTCGAACTCGTGCTTCGCGTAACAGAGCAAGTATCGAACCGCACCGCCATACTCGTCGAGGACGGAAGCGTGAAATATACGCCCCGTCTTCGCCTCGAGGGCTCTTCGCTCTATCATGAAACGATCGTTGTCCGTGTTCCCTCCCGCGTCGTCGCTACAACCCGCTTCTCGCTCAATCTTTCCGCACGCGTAGCGATGAACAGCACTTCCTCCTCCCGCGATGTTCCTGACGATGGCTTCGAATTCGAGGTAACCAATGAGCGGTTCACATCGGTCTTTCGTTTTGAGTATACGATCCGTTCGGTGGTGAACTGGACCGTGGTAGCAACCGAAACCGAGCTGGAGGGGTCGGAGCGGCTCAGCTCTGTTCCGGGCTGCGAATCGGTATTGGACTTCCAATTAGAAAATGGCGGTAATCTGCCACTGACCATCGGTGTATCGTTGGAGGATGCTAACATCGATTGGATGTGGTACATGGAACCGATCGCAGGTGTCAGTACGCTCGATGACGCAAACGGTCGATCGGTCCGGATCGGCCCATATAGCACAACCCCACTTCAGATTGTATATCGTGCACCGCGCTTCACTGCGCCCGGCGATTCGGTGCTGAATGTCCGGTTCAGCGCGGCGACCAACGGGTCGGAAAAGGTTCGGCCATACACCTACCCGATCAGTATCGCGGTGGATCATGCGGTATCGCTCGCGTTGGCGTTCGAGGACCCACGCGGACTCCCGGGCAGCGCAACAGCACTCGATCTGGAGGTCGTCAATACCGGAAATGTCGTCGAGGAGGTCTTGATCTGGTTCGAAGGCGCACTACGTGATCACCTCTCGTTGGAGCGCTATCGCTGTGTGCTGGCTCCCGGTGGCTCGACCCGTATCGAGGGACTGCTCCAGCTGCCGGCGGAGCCTGTGTTAGGCGTATTCGAATGTATCGTTGCAGTGGGTTATCGTGATGCTGCCAATGCGTACCGCTTCACCGAGCTCGAGCGTGTTCGTGCATCGTTCCGAGTACTTGCGCCCGACCTCGCGTTGCATGTGTCGCCCCTCTCCGCTGCTTCCGAGCACAGCGCTCGCATCCTCCACGTCGAGGTATTCAATACCGGTGAGGCGCTGGCGCGTAATATCACGATCCAGCCGGTCCTTGACGGTGAACCACTGCAGCGGCGTGTCATCCCCTTTCTTGCCGCCGGTGAGCGGAGGGTCGTTGCAGTGGGGTTCGAGCTGGACCCCGGCGAACATCTGATCGTTCTGGAGGTCGACCCTGCGGATAGGATCTTCGAATCGAACGAAACGAATAACATCGTCAGCCAGCGCATTGAGGAACCCTACATTTCCTTAACACCGACGATGATCGCGGTCTTGAACAATATCCTGTTGACGCTACTGGCCGTTGCGATCGTGCTTGCGCCGATCGTTCTGATCCTGCGACGGTTGCGCATGCCCTAACGCGTCCCACCATCCATTGCCATCGATCGGCGAGACGAAAATTCTCTATGGATCGGAGATAGCTATGAAACGCAGTCCTAAGCTGGTGATGCTCCTCATCGCCGTGGCGATCCTCTTCCTCTTGCCCATGGTGCAGCGTATCGGCTATCGTACTCCAGCGGATGTGGATGGTGACGGACGCATCGATGCGGTCGACCTCGACGATGATAACGATTCTCTCCCTGATTGGTGGGAGCGGAAGTATGGTTTCGACCCATATGTGTGGAACGATCCAGATCGCGATCTCGACCGTGACGGTCTTTCGGACCGGGAGGAATTCGAGCTCGGTACTTCGCCGATCACCTCGGATACCGATCTCGACGGTATCCCCGATTGGTGGGAGGTGCGCTATGGTCGTCGCGATGCGGTCACTGGTCTCTCGCGGCCGGACCCGCTGAACGGTTCCGATGCGCCCCTCGATCTCGACGGTGACGGGCTGACCAATGCTGAAGAGTTCCTCTGCGGCACTTCTCCGTGGCTTCGTGATACCGACGGCGATGGGTTGAGTGACGGCGACGAGGTCGCGCGGTACCACCGCGACCCGCTCGAGAGTGTCGATGACTGGGACATCGACGGTGACGGTCTCTCCAATGTGGCGGAAACGCGGTTCGGCACCGATGTGGCCCTTTCCGATACCGACGGTGATGGGTTATTAGACGGTGAGGAGGTCTATTTCTATTTCACATCACCGACGATCAACGATACGGACGGCGACGGGCTCCCAGACGGCTGGGAGGTCGCCATGGGACTCGACCCGTTGGACGCGGCGGACCGCGTCCTCGACCTGGACATGGACGGGCTGCCCAACGACCTCGAGTACGCGCTGGGGACGCTCCCGTACGACAATGACAGCGATGGTGACGGCCTTTCGGACGGTGATGAATATTGGCTCTATGGCACCGTTCCGGCGGATCGCGTCGATCCGAATCGTCGTTATGCGATATTGGTCGCGCCCGCAGGCGAAGGCGAAGCGGTCTATCGCCGCGAGATCAACGCCACACGTCAATATCTCATCACACTCGGTTACGACGACGCTTCGATGGTCTGCCTTAGCACCGTCGCCGACGATGGCTGCGATTGGATCGACGGTGCTGCCAACCACATGAATATCGGGCGCGTGTTCGACG
>CAZSUE010000395.1:0-5163 GCA_964609045.1 uncultured archaeon
ATGCGCATCCGGTGCGGAGGGGTCGATCTCCAGTGCGGCCTCGAACTGCGCTGCGGCGCGCTCGGTGTCACCCTCGCGCAGCGCTCGCTCACCCAACGCAACATGCGCCATGGCGCTCTCGCCGCCCGATCTGCAACATTCCTCGAACGACTCCAGCGCGCGCTCCTCATCACCGACAAGCGAATAATACCGCGCCTGAAAAAGCGCGAGTTGTGGATGATCGGGGGCCATCTCTGCCAGCGCCTCGAGATGCTGTTTCGCCCGTTCTGCGTCGCCCATGGTGAGCGCGCCCTCGATCAGCGTCTGGCGTGGTTCGACGGCGGTGGCATCGAGTTCGAGGCCGCGCTCGAAATGCTCGCGCGCCGCCACGACCTCGCCCTCCGAAAGGAGATGCCGCGCATAGGCGAAATGCGCATCGGCGTCCTTCGGCGCTTCGCCCACCGCGCGTTCGAGCTGGTCGCGCGTCTCGCTGCGCGCGGTGGCCGCAGCGCGTTTCGACGCTTCGCGCTCCTCTCGCTGCGAATCCGCCACGGCGAGCGCTTGTTCCTTGGACCCGAGCCCGAAATCCTCCACCAGTTCGTCCCAGAACTCGTCGTCGAACTCGATATCGAGGTCGTCGAAAGTCCCGATCACGCGCGCCACCATCGACTGGTCGCCGATCTTCTGGAGCGCCTGCGCCGCATAGAGTCGCACATCCGCGTTGGTATCCTCGAGCAAGGTGGCGATGGCATCAACGGCGGAGAACGCTTTCAGTTCTGCGAGCACGATGGCGGCATAGACCCGCACATGCTCGCGATCGTTATTGAGCGCTCCGATCACACCTTCCACCGCATCCTTGCTCCCGATATTGATCAACGCCTTACTGGCGTAGCGGGCCATATCCGCATCAGAACTCTTGAGCTGTTTGATGAGTACCTCGAGCGCGTCCTCCGCTTTCATCACACCGAGCGCTTCGATCGCCGCGAGGCGTACCACCTCTTCGGGGTCCTCGAGCGCGTCGAGGATGACATCCAGTGCCTCACTCCCCCCGAGCTTGCCGACGGCCCGAACCGCCTGACTGCGAACGTAGCCGTTCTCGTCATCCATCATCGCAACCAGTGTCTCGAACGCGCGCTTCGACCCGATGCGTCCCAGACTGGAGGCGCACTCGCCGCGCACGAGGAAATCTTCGTCCCCCGTTGCCTCTACGAGCGCGTCAACCGTCTCCGCCTCATCGAACTTCCCGAGCACCCGTGCGGTGGTCTTGCGCACGGTGGCGTCCTCGTCGTGGAGCAGTGGATACAGCTTTCCGATCTCGCCGCGCTCGCCGAGGAATGCGAGGAGCGAGACCGCCTTGCGCCGCAGCTTTGCATCCCCGTGCTCGAGATGATCGGCCATCTTCTCTACGAGTTCACGCCGTTCCTCCGGCGTGATGTCCGTCAGGTCGCACTTTGCCACATCGTACGCGAGCTGCCCTTCACGGACCATCCCCTCCAGTTGGCGCTGGAGCCGTTGAATATTATCGGCATCGAACAGCTCCGGTTGGATATTGAGTTCGAGATCGGTCACATCGCGTTTGGTGATCGTTGTCTTCAATTTACTAGGGTCTTTCGGCTTCTCGGATTCGTCGGACTCGTGTTCGTCACTGACCATGGACCCACCTCGGTATAGATCGATAGGAAGTCGTTCGGTCGTAAATGGGAGTTGAGAGCGGTTTGGGAGCAGAACCGATCGTCGGAATAGGCTTTCTCGTCGGTACAACCCTCATGCTACCTTCTATCCCGTAGCCGTTCGACCTATTAAGGTTTAATGGGTCCTGCGTCACAACCGGCGAGAACGATCGTGCCAGCTGCTTCGCCATCGCGGGAGATGGGCGCTCATCCCGCGTCGCTCGCATGTTCCACGAGTCCCGAACATGCACCGCAGCGCGGACAGCCCGCACGATGGGCGGCGAGCGAAAGCCCCGCCGCCGAAAGCGCCTGCTGGACCGATCGGAGGATACGCTCATAATAATCGGTATTCGGCGGCTCCGCACGTTCCATGGCCGTCCCGCGTATGGGCCGGAACGGGACGCAAAAAGGGATCACCCCCAGCGCAGAGGCACGCTCACATGCGTGGACCGTCTCATCCTCGTCCTCGCCGAGCCCGATGAGAAGATAGGTGGAGATCTGACCGCGTCCAAAGACCGCCACCGCCTCGCGCCAGGCGGACCAGTATGCTGATTGCGGCGTCTTCGCCTTCCCGGGACAGAGCGCGCGCCGCACCTCTTCATCAAAGGTCTCGATATGGATGCCCACACAATCCACACCGCTCGCGTGGAGCTGTTCGAGCCATTGACGCGGGACCGGCTCGAGCTGCACCTGCACGGGCAGTCCCGCGTCGAGGTCGAGTTCAGCCGCCAGCATCTTCTTGAGCCGTTTCACCGTTTTCGCCATGAGCGCCGCACCGCGCCCTTCGCCCGGTTGCGTCCCTGAGGTGATGAGAAGGTGGCCCGCGCGACCTTCGTCCGCCGCCGCGCGGATGACCTGCATCAGCTCCTCGGGCCTCTTGCGGTGCACGGTGGTATCTTCCGCAAGCGAGAGTTCGATCCCGCAGAACCGACAGCTATCGCCGCTACGCCAGTAGATACAGCGCTGATCCAATGTGGTGGCCACACAATCGTCGCCATGGATCAACGCATAGCGCCCCAGCGATGGGGATTGCGTCATATAGCGCGGCGCGACAACGGCGGTGAGCTCACACAGCTCGTCGTCATGGTAATAGAGATAATATCGCTCTGGCTCCCGCGTTCGTGGCCTTCTTTGCGCGCTCCGGCGCGGGGTGGGTGTGAGCCGGAACGGCGATGTGGTAACGAAGGGCGCATCCAGCGGGATATTGACGGTGCGACCGTCGGGGAGATGGAAATATTTGCCGCCGGCGGGGCCCGCACCGGTCCGGCGAAAGGTCATTGGGTCGTCTACGCGCGCACCGCGACAAAGGAGCTGGAGCCGGAGCCGCCAGAGGTTCAGCTCAGCGTCGCCGAAACGCCATTCCTCCTGACGGCGTGCCACCTCGGCGGCCGAGGGAAAAAACGAGCGGGCGCGCGCCGCTGCGCCCAACGGTATCGGTCGCTCGAACAGCTGCACCGACAGCCCGGGCGCCTGTTCGAACACCGGCCCCACCGCTTCGAAGCCGAACTTCTCCATGATCTTTAATGAGGAGCGTTGGTCGGACTTGATATAGCAATAGTTCTTCTGGCAGTCTCGTTCGAGCGCGTACTGATAGAACTGCCGATACATCGCCTGCGCCAGCCCGGTATTGAGCGCGCTGGAAAGCACCGATTGGTGCTCGCCCTTCAACCCTTTCGGCGTCACGATCGCCTTGTAGAGCCCGACGATGGCACCGTCCCGCCGCAGTCCGAAATAATGGTACCCGTGCGCCATCTCCAGCCGGATCGCGGCGGGGCCGAGCTGCCGTCTTTCCCGCCATTTCGCCGGATAGCCACGCGCATTGGGCCAGACGCGTCGAAAGATCGCTGCGATCTCCTCCGCATCGTCGGGGCCGAACTCTTCCACGCCTTCCGTGCTTGCTGGATCTCCTGCCGGATGCGACATCGGCAATATACATAGCGCTCCACAAGAATAAATGTTTCAATTCAATCGATCAACTGACGAGAACGAAATGATAGGCGCTCCTCCGTCAGAGTGCTATGGAGTGCTACGGAGGGCTACGCCGGTTTGCGCCGGTCTGCGCCGATCTCTACCGGAAAACAGACCGTGAAAGCTATTTATATTACAATATGTATGTGGATTCGCTACGATACACTGGCGCGAGCACGGGCGGTCTTCGACCGCTCGTACGCGCCCATACCACCTATCGCGCAGCGCAACTTTCGGCGCGTGAAGAACTGATCGAGGCTGGAGCGGTCAATATGGATAATCGAGCAATGCAGTTCTGTCTCTGGGTCGTACTTTTCGGGTTGATTTTCAGCGCGTTCCAGGGGGCCGCACTCACGAACAGTACGCAGAATACCACACCCCCGACGGAGGTGGCGGATGTCGTATCGGAACCGACCGCGGTCATTGGATCTGAGCTCTCGGCGGCCATCCGTGGCGACCCCTCCATGCAAATCGATCTCTTTATCGAATATTCACATTCACCCACCGCCGCTGACGAAAGGGCACTGGACGAAGCGCTGGACGGCGACTATACGCGTATCTATCGGAGCGCATATACGCCCACGATCTGCATCTATGGCGTGAATGCGGCACTTGTCCCCGCTCTTGGCACATTGGACCGCGTGGTGCGCATCGTGCGCCAACCGCTCCTCCGACCCGCCACCGATGTCGCGATCCCCGCCGCCAAGATTAGGGCGTCGACGCGCTATCCCACCTATGTCGCATGGGAACTCGGGTTCGACGGGACAGGCCAGAACATCGCTGTGCTCGATACCGGTGTGGACGACGAACACGAATCGCTCACCGGTAAGCGGGTGGCGGGGGTGGACCTGACCCCCGTCGGTGAACTGACGCCGAAGGACGGGAGCCACAACCCCGATGACCTCAACGGCCACGGCACCGCGGTCGCGTCCGTCGCCATGGGTACCGGCGGAACGAGTGAGATCTACAGGGGCGCCGCACCGGGCGCAAAGCTGATCGATGTGAAGGTGCTGAGCGGCATCCAGAGCGGCGGTTATTTCGTCGAGGGCGTCGAATGGTGCATCGACCACCGCGATGCGGACTGGGACGGTGACGGCACCGACCCCGACGACGGGATCGACATCCTCTTAGCCAGCGTGACCGGCGACATCGACGCGGACGGGACCGAGGTCATCGGTCAGACGATCAATGCCGCAGTGGGCCAGGGGCTCCTCGTCGTCGTCGCCATCGGGAATACCGGTCCAGAAAATAACGGCATACCCGGCATTCCCGCCGCCGATCGTGCCATCACCGTGGGCAACCTCGACGACCGCGGCACGGTGGATCGGAGCGACGACGAGATCAACCCCGCGAGCACGCTGGGTCCGCGCGCCGACGACAGCGACGAGAACCCGTTCGACGAACTCAAGCCCGACCTCTCCGCGCCGGGCACCGAGATCACTGCCGCGATGTCGCAAAATATCCCACTCCAGCCCGCCACCGATGAATACGGTGAAAAGAGCGGCTCGTCCCTCGCGGCGGCCGTTGTCGCCGGTGTGACGGCGAT
>CAZSUE010000396.1:0-5157 GCA_964609045.1 uncultured archaeon
GGCAGCTGACGACGCTCGTTGGTGACGGCAACGGCGACGGCAATAGTATCGTCATCGTCAATTCGTTCAACGAACAGACCGGCCAATCCACCGTCCGTTGTATCGAGGGGCTGGGGCGGCTCTCGCGCGGTGCGATCAAGCTACTCGGCCGCGATCCCGTCGGGATGCAATTTCCCATCCCGGAGGAGGATAAGGGTGAGATGCTCGCGCAGCGGTTGATGAGCGGTCCGAGTGGGATGTACGAACTGAGCGCCGGAAAGCTGCCCAGGACCGTCGCACGAGGGCTCGACCGTCTCTTTCGCATCGGCCATATCTATGGAATGGGGTTTGCACGAGAAGATGTATTGTATGGTAATGTCGTCATCATCGTGCGGCGGGGTCATTCGCTCCACCACCGAGGTACGATCGAGACCTTCGTCAAGCTCGCCACGGTGGCGCTCCAGCGCAAGCGCGCCGAGGAAGAGCTACGAGAGCTCGAGGCGCAACTGATCCAGCAGCAGAAACTCGAAAGCATCGGCACGCTCGCCAGCGGTGTGGCGCACGAGATCAACAACCCGATCAATGTGATCATGAACTTCGCCCAGATCATTCAAGATCGGCTCCCGCCCGAGGACGAACTGCGGAGGTTTACCGCACATATCATCGAAGAAGGGAACCGCATCGCCGGTATCGTCCGGAACCTATTGGCGTTCGCGAGAACGAAGCGGGTGGCATACCGGCCAGCGAAGATCGGTGAGATCGTCGACCCCACTCTTGTGCTGGTTCGATCGCTTTTCGAGAAGGACCGGATCACGATCAAGAATGAGGTCGCTGCGGATCTGCCCCCGATACGGTGCCGGTCCCAAGAGATGAAACAGGTGATATTGAACCTATTGACGAATGCACGCGATGCACTGAACGCTCGCTATCCGGAGTGCGGCGAGAACAAGATCGTCAGGATCATGGGCGAGACCGTGGAGAACGACGAAGGACGGTGGGTACGTCTCGTGGTGGAAGATCGAGGGGTCGGTGTCCCGATCGAGGTCCAGGATCGTATTTTCGACCCGTTCTTCACGACAAAATCGCGGGCTGAGAAAACGGGGCTGGGGCTCTCCGTGAGCCACGGCATCGTAAAAGAGCATGGTGGCAAGTTATGGGTGGAGAGCCAAATTGGAGAGGGCGCGCGTTTCGTCGTCGAATTGCCCGCACAGCCCGCACCGCCGGTAGAATAGGCCCGATCATTTTCTCACCACGGGGAGGGTGGAGTACCCGACATACACCCACCACAGGTGCTACATTGGCCTTTGACCCAATTGCACAGCAGTTTCTGGAATGAACGATATTGTACTGATGGTGGTGCGCTGCGCCCGCTCTAGCTCTATCATTCCAGCACTCGGACCTAACTATTCTCCTCCGGCAACTTAGATATAAATAGTTGGTCACTGTTATAAAAATGCGTATTCGTAACGGTTGAGAATATCGCGAGTAGCAACGAGTCGCCCATAACGATTCCTTTACCACATACCATAAGTGGTGCGCTTTGAAACGACGGTAATGGCTCGTTCTACCCGCACCGTCCGTTCACTTTCCATAGTTGATCCCATGGCCCGAGTAATGATCGTCGAAGATGAACGCGGTCTCCGGCTAAGCCTGAAACTGTTCTTGGAAGAAGACGGCCACGAGGTCGAGGCGGCAGAAGACGCGCTGGAAGCGCTCTCGATATTGGAACGATGCGATTTTGGGATCGATGTGCTCCTCACCGACATCATCATGCCGAAGATGAGCGGCATCGAATTCATCGAGCGCGTGCACGCGCACTCGCCCGTCATCCAAGCGGTAGTGATCACCGGCGAGCCGTCCATCGAAACCACCACCGCGGCGTTCAAGGCCGGCGCCTACGATTATCTCGCAAAGCCCATCGACAAGAACGAGATCTGCCGCATCGTGGCGCGGGCGGCGCAGGTGAAAGCGCTGGAAGAGGACAAGCGTAGTCTCGAGCGCGAGAATAGGCGCTATCGGAGAGAATTAGAGGAACGGGTGGAAGAACGCACCGCCGAGCTCCAGCGCAGCGAGGCGCGCTTTCGGAATCTCTCCCGACTCCTCCCCGAAGCGGTGATCGAGACCGACGAGGAGTTCAATATTACCTATGCGAACGAACGCGCAACCAAGATCGTGGGTTACGACGATACGGCGCTCGAGTCCGGAATGAACGCGCTCGAGCTGCTCGTGCCCGCGGACCGAAAGCGTGCGCGAGCGAACATCGAACGGCGCATCGCCGGTGAACGGACCGAAGCGGCGGAGTATACGGGCTTGCGGAAGGATGGGACGACCTTCCCGGTGCTCGTCAATTCGGCCCCCATCTACCACGATGGTGGCTTTATGGGTATACGCGCCGTGGTCATCGATATCACCGAGCAAAAACGGGTCCGCGGCGAGCGCGAAGAATATCTGAGCGAGCTGCAGCTGATCAACGATACGATCCTCCGCGCCAGTCGTTTGGAGGAGAACGATGCGATCTGTCAGTTGATCGCCGATGCGATCCAGCGTGTGAACGAAGGGGCCATCGTCTCCGTGTCGCTCTACGACCCCGAGCGGGACGCCATCACCATTCGAGCGATGGCAGCCGAGCGGTCGATCGAAGAATTATTGGGGATGACGCAAGAAGAGATCGGCCAGTTCCGCTTTCGGGCCGAGGACATGGGCGATGAGGCGTCGCTCTACACGACCGGGACGCTCGAAGCGGTACCGAATGGGCTCTATACGCTCATGGCATGCAAATTCACCCGTGAGTTATGTGACGCCGTCGAGGAAGAATTGGATATCGGTGCGGTCTATAGCGTCGGGTTCGCACTGGAGGAGACGCCGTACGGCGGCATCTCGATCATGGTCCCGTCGGAGCGCGAGCTCCGGTTCCAAAGAGCCATCGAGACGCTGGCGCGTCATCTCTCCGTGATCATGCACCGGCGCCAATCGGAGGCCGCACTGGAAAAGAGCGAGAAGCGCTTTCGCACGATCATCGAGAAATCGGCGGACGCGATCTTCATCACCGATCGGGAAGGGAACTACACCTATGTCAACGAGGCGGCGTGTGAGCTGCTGGGATACGATACGAACGAACTGCTCGGGATGAGTATTCGCGATCTCTCGAGAGAAGGAGACCTTGCGGAGAACCTCGCCCACTTCGAACGCCTCAAAGAGACCGGCCATATGTTCATCGAGGTCGATCTCATCGCAAAGGACGGCACCGTCGTCCCCGTCGATTTGAACGCGGTCGTGCTCCCCACCGGCGAGGTCTACGGCAGCTGCCGGGAGATAAGCGCGCGGAGGGATGCCCAACGGCGCATCGAGCAGCTCAACTCGCTCCTCGTTTCTATCCGCAATATCAACCAGCTCATCGTCCAGGAAGAGCGCCTCGAAACGATGGTCCAGCACGCCTGCGAGTCGCTGGTGGAGACGCGGTCGTATTGTGGTTGCGGTATCGCACTCCTCGACGAGCGCGAGGAGCTGATCGTTCCCATGGCATCGGCAGGGATGCACCGATCGATTACGAGCTGGCAGGTCGATCCGAACGGTGAAGGGGACGCACCCGCGTGTATTCGAGCGGCGCTGAGAGAGGGCCGCGAGCAGGTCGTCGAGACCGCACAGTGTGGCGAGTGTCCGTTTTGTATGCCGCACAATAGCAATATCTGTCTCGTCATTCCGATGAACTATCGGGGAAATATCGTCGGTGTCCTTCAAGTCGGGCTCGAACGGTCCGATAGATGGAGCATATCCGACGAAGAGCGCAAGCTGCTGGTGGAGGTGGCCAACGATCTCGCGTTCGCGCGTGAGAAGCACCGTGCCGATGCCGCACTGCAGATGACGCAGTTCGCCATGGATGCGGCGAGCGTGCCGATATTCTGGATCACACCCGCGGGTCGTTTCAGCTATGTCAATGAGGCCGCCTGCGAGCATCTCGGGTACACCTCCGAGGAGCTATTGAGCATGCGCGTGGACGATGTCGACCCCGCTTACCCGATCGAGCGGCGCGCGGCGTTCTGGGATAGGTTGCGAGAGGAGGGGTCGATAACGCTCGAAACGACGCATTGTAGGAAGGACGGCACCCTCGTGCCGGTCGAGGTGACGGCGAACTATTTCAATTATCGCGGGACGGAGTGCGAATTCGCGCTGGCGACCGATGTGAGTGAACGGAAAACTGCGGAGGAAGAGCTGCTGCAGTTCGAGTGGCTGCTCGAAAAAGAGAGGCTCGAAACCGAAGCGGACAGACCACGGTATCGTGCCGTATACGGCGATCTGACCGCGCTCAATTCGGACCGAACGATACTGGACGCGGTGGGAACGGAGATGCTGGAGACGATGGCGGAGGATCTCATGGCGCTCCTCGACACCTCGATCGCGGTGTACGAACGGAACGGCGATTATGCGTTCGGGATGTTCGTCTCGGGCTGGTGCCAGCTCATGGACTGTGCGTCGCGGGCGCTCTGTGGGACCGACGACAACCAAGAGGCGCTCGCCGGCGGGGAATGGCTCTGCCACGAGAACTGCTGGAACGACTCGGCGAGCGCGGCGATCGAAACAGGCGAGCCCACCGACATCCACTGTATCGGCGGCATCAACCTCTACGGCGTACCGATTTGTGCCGGCGGGGATGTCATCGGCGCGGTGACCATCGGGTACGGCACGCCGCCGTCGGACGAAGAGACGCTCTCAGCGCTGGCAGAACAATTCGAGGTCGACCTCGGGAGGCTCCGCGAAGCTGCGGCGGCGTACCGACCGCGCCCGCCGTTCATCATCGAGGTGGCGAAGAAACGGGCACGCTCCATGGCGCGACATATCGGCGAGATCGTCGAGCGACAAAGAGCTGTAAAGGAACGCGACCGGATCCTCACGCTCTCGCAAGATCTCATTTGCATCGCGAGTAAGGAGGGGTACTTCAAGTATGTCAATCCGGCATGGGAAGAGATACTGGGCTATCGCCGCGAGGAGCTTCTCTCCCGGCCATTTATCGAGTTCATCCATCCCGATGACCGTTCGAAGAACGATCGCGAGGTGGAGCGGCTGCTGCGCGGCGAAAATGTGGTGGATTTCGAGAACAGGTATATCCACCGTGACGGCACGGTCAGATATATCAATTGGCGCGCGAAATCGGTGCACCCTGAAGGGCTCTTCGACTGTATC
>CAZSUE010000397.1:0-5155 GCA_964609045.1 uncultured archaeon
TCCTCTTCATCTCGCCGGTGATCTACATCGTCCTCGGCCTCAGTGTGCTCGCCCTCCTCCTCCTCGCCATCGGGATCGAACGCCGCGCCGGACGACGGTTCAACGCCGGCCTCGTGATGACCTCGATCCTCTTTGCGCTCCTCGCCGTCGCATATTTCGCAACGATTCAGCTCTGGCCTACTCTCTTTCGGTATCGCATCCCCGCGGTGCATGTCTCCCTCCTCAGCGCTGTCCTCGGCGGCCTATCGCTCATCCGCGCGCAACGAAGGCGAAAGTTCGACTACCGCGCCACCCTCTTCTTCGTCGGGCTCCTCCCGCTCATCCTCAGTCTCTACTGCATCCTTCGCTGGATGCTCGGGGCACCATGGTATGCGGACCCCGACCCTGCCCGAGGGTACACGCTCGTGCTCATCTTCGGCTTCGCAAGTAGCGCGTTCCTCATCTTCTTCTTCACCATCCTCGCCGTCGCACCGAAACGCCCCTCCGAACCGGTGGCGAGCGGGCCGATGCCTATCGAGCGCGCTATCTTTAGGGTCCGTTCGATCGCGACGGTGCTCCTCGGCGTCGTGGTCACGGCGATGGTTGCAACCATCATCTATATGCGACGCACACTGGAGCGTTCGTCGGGTGCGGGTACGGCGGAGGTCTTAAACGGCGATGTTCAGGTGGTCTGGTACTTTGGTATGACCGTGGTGGTGCTCCTTGGTGCCGCATTCCTCCTCTACATTGCCGCACGACGCACATATCGGCAGGCCGTTGCGCTCGAGCGCCCACTCCAATGGCCACCGACGGGGCTGCTCCCGTATCTCGTCCCACTCAACCTCGCGCTCCTCTTCGGCCACCTCGTCGATGCAGGTGCGACCTTCACCGGTATCGATTTCTTCGGCTATATCGAGAAGCACGTCCTCCCGGCGTTCCTCATCAGCGTTGGCGGCGATTCGGCATGGGTCATGTTCCCGCTCAAGATCGGGATCGTGGTGCTGATCATCTATGTCATCGATATCGGCTATCGAACCGAGCTGGAGGAGGACGCGAACTTGGTGGGGCTCGTGAAACTCGCCATCCTCATTCTCGGACTGGCCCCCGGGCTCCGTGACGCATTCCGGCTCGCCATGGGCGTATGAACCTTACCTATTCGTTCGTACACTCTCCGCGCGCGATCAGTATCACATTCATATCACGAGACAGATCTCGGAAGCGTCGCGCCGCAGCGTGGGCAGCGCCGCACATCGGGCGGCAGCTCATATCCGCATTCGGTGCAGAAATAATAGCTGCCGAACGCGTCGCCCGCACTATCGTCGTCCTCGATAGGAGTGGCAGTGATCGCTTCTCCCCTCTCGACATCATTATCGTCATCATCGTCATCATCGTCGAGGACCTCGAGCGTCTCCGGCCGCGCGATGAGCGTCCCGGTCTCTTGACAGTTCCAGCACTCGATCAATTGCGGGAGATGGAAGGAGGCGATGTCGAGCAGTACGCCGCACCGGGGACAGGCCATCTGCGCCACGACCGTCGTATCCTCGTCTCCCCCTCTCTCTTCATCACCGCCGCTGATATGCGACGAGGCTGTATTAAGCGCGCGCAAGCTCGCGCGCGGCGAGGTCGGGATATTCTTCCTCCGAAAGATACGCTCTGATCACTGCGCCGCGAACGGTGCAAAAGAGCGTATCCCCACTCATCTTGGAGTCGCATCGTGGGCAGAAGACATAACTGCCGATATCGTCGCCCGCAGCATGCACCGGCGCGGTCTCGTCGCCCGACCGCTCCTCCATTAGTTGCAGCCGTTTCGGTCGCTGTGCGATGGTCCCTTTACCCTCGCAATGGTCGCAGTGGATATACTGGGGGAAGGAGAGAACTCGCAGATAGATCGGCCGTTCGCACCGTGGGCAGGGGAGATAGGCCACTGCATCCGCGGGATCGGTGAAGACATTCTCAGGTTTTTGCTCGGCGGTGGATGGTGACGATACCGATGAAGCTGATGATGCGACGTGACCGGGTGGACTGGCGGCACCGGCGCGCGCCGCGTCCGCCGTCATCTTCACCCGCTCGGTTCGTTCCTGTGGCGCCCCTTCCACGGCCGCACCGCACTGGGTACAGAACCTCGCCTCCACCCCGAGATGGTGCCCGCAGTTGGTACAGAACGGCCCCATGGTCCGCTCTTTTGCGCTCTCATCAGAACGGCGTGCGACCTCATCGGCCGCAGCGCTCCCCCCCGCTCTATTGGAGGGTTGGTTGACGAGCATGAGATAGCACCGTCGACAGAGCCTCTCGGGCAGTTCGTCCCGATCGCAGTCACCACCGCTCCTGGCGCGCTGGACCCACTGGTCACAGCTGCGACAGAATACCGCCTCACAGTGCCGACAGATACGGTGCGGGTTGTCATCGCCCATGGGGCGGTTGCAATGGCTGCAGCGGTCCACACCGGCCGCGGCATGCGTGACATCACCGATCTCCACATTTTCCAGCACGCTGCCGCGGAGCTGGTGACCACCGATCTTCGGCTCGCCGGTGACGGTCGATGACGCAGGCGTCCCGTTCCCCTGATGCTCGGTCCGGGCATCGCCGAGCGTGACGCCATCCAACGCGCTGCCACAAATCTGATGACCGCCGATATAATCGCCGTGAACCGCGCGGTGCGTTCGTCGCCGATCACCTCCAGTTCCGCACATATGCTCGATCTGTCACATGTCTCACCGTAGAACTTCGCGCAACCGCGGAAATAATCGCCCTCTTGAGTGCGCTCCGGCGCGAGGAGTGAGAGATTGAACTCGCGCAGCGCATTGAGGAGGCTGGAGAAGAGCGCCGACGCGGGAAGTGGGAGGAAATCGGTTCGCCCCTCGATCTTGAGCAGTTGCGCAGCGAGCTCCCACCACATCGTCTCGTCCACACGGACCGGGTGGAGCACCGGCGATTCCACCGACACCTCGATGGGTGCGAGATATGCGGTCTCGAACCGCTGACAGACGGTGTGGTAAAAGGTCACCGAGCCCTCGATGGTGGTGGCACCGCATTCATGGGACGGGCGGAACTCGAACGAAACGGTCCGTGATTCGCCCGGCTCGAGGAGGTCGATACCGATGACCGCGCGATCGAGGATGAAGAGGTCGGTGGGAATATGCGGTCGCACCTCGATCTTGGCCAGCGGTGCATCGGAGCAGTTCTCGATCAGCACCCAATACTGCAGTTGGGCGCGCTCGTATTGGATCCGTCGCTGGAGACGAAGCTGCTCGGTGTCGGTCATTATGTTCACATAGATGATGACTATTACCAGAAATTTACTGGAGATTTACTGGAGATTTACCAGAGATCGGCGTTCCCGGCGTCCTTACATACAAAACGGTGCTATCGCTCAATAATAGTTTCGGGTTCCCACGCCAGCATAGCACGGGAACGGTGGTGTCGTCTCCGGGTGGTCTCTTGCGCGCGATCGAAGAAAAAAAGGGCGATTGTCAGCGGAAGATCGTGAACCGACATTGATCGTCGCCCTGCGAGAGGCATTCTTTCTCTTTGCACCGGAACCGCCGTTCCGTCACCCACGAGACGATGCCCGCAAGATAGCCCGCAGTCATCCAGCAGCTCGGTTTTCCCGTGTTGCCCATGGCGGTCGCCTCTTTCGAATCCGGACAGCTGAGGATGAGCAAATCGGCCTGAGCCTCCTCCACATCGAATACCCCGAGGCCGAACTGGAGACAGAGCGAGGGGAGCAGTTCGTCGAGATGTTTGGGGCTGGTATATTCGAGATTCATACGCCGCGCGATGCCGTACCCGCTGCGATACCCACACTGAAAAAGGATCACATGGGTCAGTTTCTCGCCGATCAGTTCCGAGAAATCGTGATGTAGATCGCGTAATATCTCGGTGGGGAAGATAAAGAACTCGATCTTTTCGTCGATATCGACATTTTCCCAATAGCGCAGTGGGCTCCCTCCTATCGGTAGGCATCGACTTCAGTGGTCTTTGAACCGCGATCACTGGTCCGATAACGCTACCATAACAGTTCGACAGTACAAAAGTACTTTTCTATTATATCTTTGTTCTGTAGATGTACTACTATGCATCCACTCCGCTGCTATAAATAGCTTTAGCCAACGCAGACATGAATTCGATCGGAAACGGTTCAATATCTGGTAGATCGGCCAGATGGTTTAGGTCCCGCCCCGCTTGCAGTAAGTTTTATGTAGAAGAGCAAATATATCGCGCCACGGAACGACAGTGCGCGAGGTTCAGTTATGGCCAATCAACGACCAGTATTCATCATGAAAGAAGGTACGAAACGTACGAAGGGGAAGAGCGCGACGGAGAACAATATCGCCGCGGCGAAGGCGATCGCCGACGCGGTCCGGTCCACGCTGGGCCCGAAGGGTATGGACAAGATGCTCGTCGATTCTATGGGCGATGTCGTCATTACCAACGATGGCGTGACCATCCTCAGGGAGGTCGAGGTCCAGCACCCGGCGGCGAAGATGATCGTCGAGGTGGCCAAGACCATCGATCAGGAGTGCCGTGACGGGACCACGACGGCCGTGGTGCTCGCTGGCGAGCTCCTGAGGAAGGCGGAGGCGCTGATCGACCAGGACATCCATCCCACGGTGATCATCGCGGGCTTCCGCAAAGCCGCTGCCGCCGCGGTGGAGAGGCTCGAATCGCTCGCGGAAACGGTCGGCATCGACGATACCGAGGTTCTCCAGCTCGTCGCCGAGACCGCGATGACGGGGAAGGTCGCCGAATCGACGCGCACCCGTCTCGCACCGTTGGCGGTCGAGGCGGTCCAAGCGGTCGTCGAAAAGGACGCCGACGGCAACTATCTCGTCGACCTCGATAATATCAAGATCGAGAAGAAACACGGCGGCTCCATCGACGACTCGGAGCTGATCGATGGCTTGATCATCGATAAAAAGAAGGTGCACGCCGGTATGCCGGGGCGGGTGACCGGAGCAAAGATCGCACTGGTCAATAGCGCCCTCGAAGTGAAAAAGACCGAGGTCGATGCCAAGATCAAGATAACGGATCCCGACCAGTTGCAGCAGTTCATCGCTGAAGAGGAGCGGATGCTTCGCGAGAAGATCGACGCCCTCTCCGCCATCGGGGTCAATGTGCTCGTCTGCCAGAAGGGCGTTAGCGATATCGCGCAATATTACCTCGCCAAGGCGGGGAT
>CAZSUE010000398.1:0-5151 GCA_964609045.1 uncultured archaeon
CACCGCTGTCTGCTTGCTGCATGATCGTTATGTAGCAGCCGGATACGCCGCACCCATCTCAGCATGCTCGCGTCCCCCGGTACTCTGTATTCGTTTCCACCCTCTCCCGATCTCTACCAGCGATATATTCTGCAGACGGGCGAGGTGGCAGCGGCCGCCGCCAGCGGTGCCATCTCTGTGAGAGGTAACCGCTTCATACCGCGTTCTATCCCGCCTCGAAGAACGGTCCCAACCGGCCGTGAACGGCGGCCCAAAACTTTTATGTATCGACAGGACATTGTACAGATCAGCTGTTTTCGTCAAATATCTGGGTAGATATCGAAGCGATAACTGCGTATTTTATCTCGCAGCTCGATACGGTGGAGCTATGACTCTCACAGAAGCTTTCTTTACCTTAATACTTGAGGAAGTCGATTGTGAGTCGGACATAGCGTCCGCCCTCTCCCCCCAGATGTTACGAGATGTGTGGGGCGCGGAACCGTTCGAGGCGGTCCTTAGCACCGTCCTCACCGCATTGAAATATCGCTATCCCTCAGAGGTCGACGCGCTCTCCGGCCTTACCCAGAGCGCCGACGAGCTCGTGGGGCACCCGGCGGGCGATGCGGAGGGGGAGCTCCGGAGGACGATGAACACCTTCGGGCTCGATAATGAATTGATCGACCATTTCATCGCTGCGATCAAAGAGAAGTTCGCCACCGAGCTTAAGCTGGCGATAAGGCGCGACCCCCAGTCGCTCATCTCTTTCCTCGAAGGGGCTGATCTCCGAGCCGATCAGATCGAAAACTGCGCTCGCACCCTCTTCGAATTTGCCGAACTGGATGAGGCGACCTCCGCGCCGCGTCTTCATCGCGTACGCCGATTCGTTCCAAAATCGAGCCCTACCCAAGAGCCAGACGAGGTATCGACCGAGGCCGAGGAGACCCTTTCGCCGAAGGACGACGAAACCGTCTTCGTCACGCAGCCGATCGAGGAGGAGGCGGAGGAGAAGGCAGAGGAGGAGGCGCCCGCGGAGCTATTGCAGACCATACCGGTTACGGAGGAAGCCATGGCCGAAGTGCCGGAGAGTGGCGAGGGTGCAGAGAGGGAAACGCTAACGGAAACCGAACCTGAGGGGGAGCCGGAAGGTGAGGAGGCCACACCCGTGCTCACTCCCGTCGAGACGGTGGAACCCGCACCAGAGGACGAGCCGTTCGATATCCTTTCGTTCATC
Organism: uncultured archaeon; assembly: GCA_964609045.1. Classification (GTDB taxonomy): domain Archaea; phylum Thermoplasmatota; class Penumbrarchaeia; order CAZSUE01; family CAZSUE01; genus CAZSUE01. The sequence goes on from CAZSUE010000398.1 coordinate 1,211, forward strand.
TCTGCGGTCCAATCCGAGAGCGTTTCCGATCCCTCGTCCATAGCAACGCTGCTCATGCATGCCGAGACGCTGGATGACCTCGTCTTCAGCCTCAAGGGCGTGAAGCGCAAGAATAAGGATCTGGCATGTGCGGTGATCGAGCAGTTCCCGATGGATACCTTTCTCGAGCTGATCGCACAGACCACGGTCATCGGTGTGGTCAACGAAGCGTTGCTCGTTATTTCAGAGCTCAGCGACGATATACTCACACGCGTCGCAAAACGGCTGGACAAACGCCGACTCACCGACACGATCGGGCTTCGGACCACGCTGAGGGAGATCAGCAACCTCATCCTCTATATCTACTGGGGCTCGGAGCGCGCGGCGCGCACCATCGTCGAACTCCTCCCGTTCGAGCTATTATTGACCAAACTCCGCGAAGAGCCGAACATACAGGTGGCGACCAATCTCCTATTGAAGATCGCGACGCTGGATCGCGAGAAATCACAGCTTCTCAGCATGAGCCTCGACATCGAGGATCTGATCGCGAAGATCGAGCGGGAGGTGAATCTGAAGACCATCGCCCTCGGGTTCTTCGATCTCTCCAACATCGCGCCCGAGACAACGATGAAGATCCTCAATGGGCTCGACATCGCGGCGCTTCGGGCCAAGATCGAGGGGGTGGACGATCTCGGGCAGTTGATGTTCCTTCTCCGCACACTCACCGATATCGATCACGATATTGCGCTGGAACTGGTCGAGTCGGTCTCTATTGCTCCGTTGGCCGGTGCGGTCGATGCGGCGGAGGAGCTCGCCTCGATCATCGAATTCCTCCATACGATCCGAACGATCAGCGCCAAGCTCGCGGAGGAGCTCGTCTCCGCTTTTGATCTCGACCATATCCTCGAGCTGATCTATACCGACCTCGATCTGGAGAATGTCGTGCTCGCCGTCTGGACCATCTACGCGCTCAACCCGCATCGTCTGATCGAATTGGCGCAGGATTACGATATCGCGCGGGTGGAGACGGAGGTGAAGGACGCAGATCTGACCACGATCAAAGCGGAACGATGGTGGGGCGATACGGAGCTGGATGTCCTCTCGGAGCTCGCGGCGCTCCGCGCCTATTGCGCAGAGGCGAAGGACGCGGAAGCGAAGGAAAAGGAAGGAAAAGTAGAAGGAGAAATAGAAGCACAAGAACGCGCCGAAGCGGTGGCAGGACCGACGGACACGACTGCGCGCCTACCAGCGGCCACCGTCGAGGACGAAGGTGCGGTCGAAGAAGCAGCGGGTGGATCCGCCATCTTCGAAGAAGCGGTCGAAGAAGCCGAATCGATCACGGAGCCGTCCAAACTCTTTGAACCGGATATCGCGCTCGAGGAAAAGGTAAAGGAAGAGGAAAAGGGCGAAGCTGAAGTCGCGCATGCCATCGGAACGGTCGCACCGGAAGCAGAGCGAGGGCAAGAGCCAGAGGTAGAGCAAGAGGCGGCGGAAACGGTCACCGCAATCGAAACCGTATTTGAAGCTGAGGCGGAAGCTGAAGCTGAAGCTGAAGCTGGGTCGGTGGCGGAACCCGCGACTCTCTTTGAGCCGGATATCGCGCTCGAGGAAAAGGTAAAGGACGAGGTAAAGGAAGAAGAAGAAGTCGCGCATGCCATCGGAACGGTCGCACCGGAAGCAGAGCGAGGGCAAGAGCCAGAGGTAGAGCAAGAGGCGGCGGAAACGGTCACCGCAATCGAAACCGTATTTGAAGCTGAGACGGAAGCTGCGTCAAAGGTGATGATGGAAAAACGCGCCCTGGAAGCCGAACCGATCGGTCCAGGGGTTGAGGAAGAACAAGTGGCGGTCGGCGTCGAAGTCGTCCAAGAGGCCAAAAAAGCCGCAACAGAAGCGACCGTCCCCGAAGAGCAGCCGGCCCCCCATATCGCAGCAGAAGAAGAGCAACCCCCGAAAGCGGTTATGGAGGAAAAGGAGGCGGAAGCTGCGCCAGCCATCGAGATCGAGATCGAGATCGAGACGCTCCTCGAGAAAGGGAAGGAGCAGTATCTCGGCGGCGATTACGACAGTGCCATCGAGACCTACCGAGAGGTGCTGGACCGAGACGCGGGGAATCGCCAGGCAATATTCTATCGCAAGAAGGCGGAAGCGAAGCTGTCGGCAGGGGCAACGAAACGCAAAAAAGCGGCGAGGAAGGAAGAACGTCGCGTCAAACGCGCCAAACGGAAGGTCGTGCGACCGAAGCCCAAACGAAAACGGAAGCCAAAAAAGGTCGTCCACCCCACCCCTAAAGCTGTGAAAAAAGAGAAGAGGGACATAGCGGAGCCCGAAAAGGAAGGGGACGAGATCGATCGACCGGAAGCTGAAGCTGAAGCTGAAGCTGAACCATCACGGCCGCCGTTTTTTGACCGCGCGTCGGACCATCGGTTCGATATGAACGACGCGGCGTTGAGAGCCGAGACCGAACCGACCGCGGGAATTGGAGCCGAAGAGGACGCACCAACCGGTGCCGAAGAGCTGACGGAGAGGAGTGGACCGATCGAACCAGAACCAGAACCGGAAGCCGCACTCGGAAAAGCATCACAGGAGCCAGAGGTCGAACCCACAGCAGGAAGAAAAGGAGAAACGGATGCGGGAACGGGGGCGGAAGCGGAAGGAGCAAAACCGGAACTTGCCGCCGGAGATGGAGCGGAGGAAGCGTGGCAGGGACCAGGGGCGGTGGAGGGACCGGTACCATACACCGCGACGGAAGCCGCCGTTGTTCCCGAAAAAGAACGCTTGGAGGGAGAGATCGAAGCGAGCGGCGCCATCGAGGCCGAGGAAGTGGCAGAAGTGGCGGCGGAGGGACGCGCACCAACGCCCACGCCAGCGGCGGAAGCGGTCACGCTCGAGGACGAGTTCGAGCAAATGACCCAAATGCTCGCTGCGGAGGCGGAGCGGTTTGCGCAAGAGGGAGCGGTGGAATTCGAGGTGACCGAGGAGACGGCCGCCTTCCTCAGCGCGGCCCCCGTACCCGCCGAGGAGGCGGCGATGACGAGTGCGGCTGTTGAGGCCAGTGAGCTCGAATTGCGAGCGGCTGCAGAAACCGGACATAGCACTGCGTCCGAGATCGAAACCGAGATCGAAACTGAACTTGAATTCGGACCTGAAGATGAAGTTGAGCCCGAAGCTGAAGTTGAAGCTGAAGTTGGAGTTGGAGTTGAACCCGAAGCTGAAGTTGAAGCTGAAGCTGAGCTCGAGCCTATAACCGAACCGGGAACTGAAGCTGAAACTGAATTGGAAGCTGAAACTGAAACTGAATTGGAAGCTGAAGCTGAGCCGGAACCAGAGGCTATTTTTGAGGTTGGGGCCAAAGTTGAAGCCGAAACCGAAACCACAGCCGATCGCGACGCTGCGCTCGAGGGTGGGACCGCACCCGAAGTCGCGCCTTCTGCATCCGCGTATGGAGCGACGCCGGGCGAACCGGAAACGCACATTGGTGACGACCTCGTCAGTAAGATCATCCAGAAGATACGGAAACGTACCGCCGGGTTCCAATTCGACACCGAGCATGAAGGTGGTTCGGCGCCCAAACCGGCCCAGGTGCACGAGGAAACGGCGACCGCGACCTCACCATCTCAATCTCCATCATCATCACCATCTCCATCATCAAAATCAACACCCACATCCACACCCAAACGTACACCCACATCTGAATCCGAACCCGAACCCGCATCCACACCGGCTCCCGCCGCTGGACCTGGGGCCGGAACTCCATCTTTACCGCCCGCAGCAGCACATGAGCCGCCACATGAAATGGTGAGACCAGCACCGGGAGACGAGTTCGACCCTGAGAAAGGGGTCGTATTCGATCTTCGCGAATTCGCCGGACTCGATAGCGAGCCCGCGGGGTTGGGCGCTGATGAGGCTGCTTTCGAGGCGCCGGCAAAACCGACACAGCTCGCGGCAAAAGAGGATTCGGGCAC
>CAZSUE010000399.1:0-1304 GCA_964609045.1 uncultured archaeon
GGCTACGGAGGCGAGCTGGTCGATGATGCGGCTGGCGCGGCCGTAGCCGATGCCGAGCTTGCGCTGCAGCAGGGAGACCGAGCCGCGGCCCGATTCGATGATGGCTGCGCCCGCTTCCGCGAAGAGCTCGTCGAAGTCGCTGACGTCGGTCTGGTTGCCCACGCCGCGCCCGCCGCGCAGCGTCCGTAAGGTGAGATTGTACGGATGCGCGGCGAGGTTGCCGGTGGGTATCGTCAGCGAGATGTCCGCCGATGCACCGGCGCCCAACAAGAGCGGGTGGCGCGTCCGGTTGAACCCGCAATCGACCTCGAGCACCCCGACGAAGGAGACGCTCGCGATATTCCAGGTCGTGATGTCCAGGGTAATATTGCCCGGCGACGCGAGCGATTGTGTCACCGTGGAAAAGAGCTCGTTCGCCACCACCCAGAACTCCCATGTGCCGCGCTCGAAACGATTGGCGTAGCTGAGCGTATAGTGTCCCACATCGAGGTCCAGTTCCAGCGTATCGGTACACGAACCGAGCCCGGCGAGGAAATACGAACGGTCGAACGAGGTACCAGTCTCCTCCACCGTATAGGTGGTGGTGTACGAGACATCCACTTCCCCGACATTCGCCACGGTGACCGGGATATGCACCGCGCCCACCGGGAACGCGTTCGGTTCGCCAAAGAGTGTCTGGGGATTTTTTCCCAGCACCATCCATCGCGCCATGGCCGCGACGGTTGTTCCGGCGGCGCTAAGATTGACCCAGAGGTACCCGTTCTCCTCCAACACCAACTCCTCCGTGAGCGTCGTGGTCGTATGCCCCGCCAGCGAGACCGTATGCGTCTGTGCGCCGATCGCAGCGTCGAGCGTGATCGTCTCACCTCCGGTATTGGTGAGCACGATGAGCGCGGTATACGCACCGTCGAGCACCACTTCCGGGGTAACGAGCTCGACATCCAGATAAGGATAGGTCTGTGCCACGGCCACGGAGCGTATGCTCCGTACCTCCTCGAACACGGCGCGCACCTCGAAGGAGGCGACGGTGACGTTCGTGATGGTGAACGGATAGCGTGTCACCCTCGCCGGGACATCGAACTGTGCCGCCACACGGTCGTTGATGTACACGGTAAGCGGGCCAGTGGGGAGGGTGTCGCCCGCGCGGGCGATGACCGAGCCATTGATCTCGTATGCGTCGTTGACCGAATAATACGGCCGATCGGTCTCCAACCGGATGTAATATGAGCGGTTGGTACGGATCACCTCCGTTTCGGCATGCGCGAGCGCCTGCCCCAGACTGGACCGCAGCGTGCCGCGAACGC
>CAZSUE010000399.1:1314-5150 GCA_964609045.1 uncultured archaeon
GCAGCCGCCCGGTGGTATTCGTCCATTCCAGTAGATGGTCGATGTCCCTGACGCCGGGCGAAAGATCATCCAGTGGCAGCGTTTGACGCGCGGCGGTTGCAAACCCCATCGGTTCGCGGTAGGCGTCATACTCCATTCCATCCTCCCCTACGAAATCGGTACAAAGCTCGTAGCGACGGAGCTCGAACTCATCCCCGCCCGCGTCCGAGACCGCGATGGTGTGCCGTCCGGGTTCCACAGCGATCGTTCGCGAATATCTATTCCAGCTCCAGTACGAGTAGATCATCGTACCGCTGATATCGTAGACCTCGATGCGCGGCTCGATGGCCCCGTACCCATCGTGCATATGGATGGTCAGCTCGCCCGCCGTCCAGGCGTCGAATGAATAATGGTCGACGTCGCCGCGAGGGTAACAATATCCGCGGACCGTTTCGCCCGGTGCGATACACCCCCGAAGCGCGTCCTCGATCCGATCGTTGGGCTCGTACGGATCGTCGACCGGGATGAATTCGACGGTGAGCCGGTAGGGGTAGATCGAGCGCTCGTCTTGCCCCTTGTCACTGATCTTGAGATAGTAATAGCGTTGCGCGCGCTCGGCGGGGATGTCGCAAGAGAGCGTGGTCCAGTCCCAGTTCCAAGTGGAGGCGAGGGACGAATACTCATCGTCGTAGATCTCGATCTTGGGATCGGGCGATTGGGACATGTCGTAGGCGGTGACGGTGATGCGCCCCGCGCGCTCGACATAGAGCTTGTAATAATCCGCGTCGCCGGTGGGGAAGAGGTAGCTGTAGACGAGGTCAGTGGTATCGATGGTGAGTGCTTCGCCGAACGCGTTGTGGTCCTCCCAGACGCCCACCGCCGGAGTGATGGTGACGAAGAGCGAGTACCGCTGGAGCGTAGACTCGTCGTTCGCTTCATCGTACACGGCGAAGATGTACTCGATCCCGGGCTCGGATCGTTCGGCGGTGATGTCGGCAACCAGTTCGGCCGTGTTCCAATTCCATGTGGATGCGAGCCGTTCACCCTGAGCGGTGGAGAGCGTGATACCAGGTTCGATGCTGGTGTGCTGGTCGAACACCCGGATCCGAACGATGCCGGGGATGGTGGTGGTGAACCGGTAATAATCGATATCGCCGCGGTCCCAAATATAGCCGACATAATGAGTATCGAGTTCGATGGTGGTCGCGTTTTTCGGGTCGTTATTGGGCTCGTACGGGTCGTCCGCCTGCGTAAAGTGTATATCCATACGGTAATCGCCGAAATCGCGCTCGTCGTTCCCCTCGTCGCGGACGGCGATATAATATTCCGCCCCTATCTCCGCGGCACCGAAATCGTAGGTGAGGGTTATTTGGTTCCAGTTCCACGTCGAATGGAGCGAGACGCCCTCTGCGTCGTAGAGTTCGACCCTCGGCTCGATAGTGCCGTAATGATCGAACAATGTGACCGCAAGCTGGCCGGGGGACGGGATCGCGAGGCGGTAGTAATCGATATCGCCGATCTCGGAGACCGCACCGAAATGCCGCGTGTTCAGCGCCAACGAGACCGCGGTGGCGAAGTCGTCGTTCGGCTCCTCCGCCGGGAGGGTGGGGATGTGGGTGACGGGGAGATTGTAATGCTGCACCGGGTCGGCCTCGTCGGCACCCTCGTCACTGATGGCGAGATAATAGGTGCCCGTGGTGCCGAACTCGATATCGCGGGTCAACGACGCCACATCCCAGTTCCAGGTCGACGCGAGAAAGGTCCGGTTCGGCGCATAGAGCTCGATGCGCGGTTCCAACCCCGAATAGTGGTCGAAGACCCGTACGGTAAGGAAGCCGGGGTCATCCAGTGGGAGCGTATAATAATCCACGTCACCGACAGTGGCGATCGTCCCCGCGGTGTCCATGCGAACGGTCGTGGCGGTGGCGGTGGCGAACCCGTCGTTCGGCTCGGTCTCGTTCTGATGGAAATCCATGGTCTGGGTGAGCTGACGATCGAGCGTGATGCTGCCCGCCGAGGCGTGGGCGATATGGAGCTCCTCCTCGATGGTGGAGAACGCCGCGGCCGAGATGGTGAGGGTATAGTTCGACGCGGGAAGGTCCTCCAGTGAATAGATGCCCGCGGTGTCGGAATAGATGGTGCGCGCGGTGGTGAACTGTGCATTTTCGACGATCGGATCGAGGTGCACTTTCGCGCCGGCTACCACCGCACCCGTGGATGCGGAGGTGAGCGTGCCGCCGACGGTGGAATACGCGATCGGGGTGACGGAGAGATTGTGCATGTTCGGGCCGGTTACCATCGAAACCGCCGCGTCGAGATAATAATAGCCCGGTGCGGAGATATTCATCTCGCCAGTGCCGTTGCGCACCCCGGGGAAATAGTAGAACCCCTGTTCATCGGTGACGGTCTCATGCACCTCACCCGAACTGACGAGGGTCAGTTCCACCCGTGTTCCGGCCCGTGCCGATCCATCACTGGCATCGCGGACATACCCGGCGAGCGAGGTCTTGTGCGCCACGGCGCGAGCGAGCGCAACATCCGCCGTATGATCTCTTTCGAGAAGCACCATCACCCGCTCGTAGGGCACCGCGAGATGGTCTGTGACCCGCAGGGTATAGCTTCCCACGGGGACATGCTCGAACTTATAATGCCCGTTCGTATCGGTATAGAGGGTCCGCGCGATCATCTCGGGGTTCGAGGAGGAGTGAGGTGTGAGCTGGACGCGCGCGCCGCGGATGTTCGTGGCCACCGATGCGTTCGTCTTCCAGTCGATCATCCCGATGGACACATCACCCTGCACGGTGGCGTATGTGATCGGCGCGATGGTCCAGTTGAGCCATGTGGCACCGCGAATGAATTGCGTATTCTCATGCTGGTCGTTGTAGCCTTTGCGCGTGACGGTAAGATCGAGCTCCACGCCGGACGGAAGGCCGCGAAGATGATAATAGCCGTCGATATCCGACATGGCGCGCACCTCACCGGCGGGCGTCCGCGCGATGACCGTCGCACCGGCCACCGCACCGCCCGCACTGCTTTCGATGTACCCTTTCGCCTGTGCCTCGGCCGTCTGTATCTCGTAGACCATGACCGGGTCGGTGATCGAGAGCGATTCGGTGTTCGTGATCGCGCTATCGATACCGAACTCGCCAGTGAAGGTCGCCTCGGCGCTCGTCTCCATATCGAGCGTGGCGTCGATACCTTCGATGGAGCATACCCAGGGATGGCGCACGACTTTATCGGTAAACTGGTTGGCGAAGCGTAACACCAATACATATTCGCCGGTGGCGGCCTGTGCGGGGAGCGTGACCCGGACCTCCTCACTTGTGTCCACGAGAATGGTCTGGTTCCACATGCGTTCGACGATCACCACGCCGGCGGCATCCTCGAGCGCGAGATTTGCCGTCCAGTTCCCGTGCACGCCACCGACATTTTGCAGCCCGACCGAGATACTCTCGCCCGCCGTTCGCTCGCGACTCGACGGGAACTCGACGTCGATCTGCGCCGCTCGGAGACGGTACGCGAACTGTTCGATCTTCGTGTTGTTCATCGTCAAATGGACGGTGATCGGTTTCTCACCGGAGCGATACACATCCGGTAGCGCGATATCGGTAAATGTATCGGTAAACTCCTCATTGGGCGCGATGGCGATGCTGCGCTCGGCAACAAACCCCGGTTCCGGCGCCTCGATCGACGCGCGGATATATTGGTCGAAGCGCCCGATATTCGCGACGCCGATCGTGAACCCCAGCGACTCCAATATGGTGTACGAGGGCTGATCGGGCGTGACGGTGACGCGCGCATCGTTGAGGAGGACCTCCTCACCGGTGAGTGTCGAGCTGACGCCTGTGCCGGTTGCC
>CAZSUE010000400.1:0-4725 GCA_964609045.1 uncultured archaeon
TGCACGGAGCAATCTCCGATTGATCCAGTGCCAGCGAGCGTTGCTCGCTTGGGGCAGCAGAGCCCCCCACCCCAATTTTAAATTCGCTGCAAGTTTCAGCTCTACGCGTTGGCCAGGCAACATGAGTTACCAACCTGGCGCAAAGGCGAACTTGCCCGCCCATCAGCTCCGTGCCTCCATCCGCCTCCTCCCTCTCGGTGTTGAAAACGGCCAGCACCGGAAGGAATGGGCGCGACGCGTATCGACCAGATAGCACCAAATCAGAATAAAATCAGAATATATCCAGCGCGCGCGATAGCGCCTCCTTGCCGCGGTACTCCGGCAACAGCATGGGCGACACGCGCGCGGTAGCGACGCCCGCCGCCTCCAGCTCGCGCTCGTACGCGGCGACATGCTCGAGCGTCAGCTCGCCCAGCTCCGCCTCGCGCGCGTACCGCGCCGCGGCGATACCCGCGCGCCGGCCGAACACATTCACATCGAGCAGCGAATTGCCCATGAGCCGGTTCGTGCCGTGGATGCCGCCCGCCGCCTCGCCCGCCACATAGAGCCCGCACACGCCGGTGTTCGTATCGTCCTCGATATCGATGCCGCCGTTCTGGTAATGGAGCGTGGGGAAGATGAGGATCGGATCCTGCGTGATATCGATATCGAACCGCTTGAACTGGCGCACCATGGCCGGGAGGAACGATTGGATCGTCCCCTCACCGTGGATCAGCTCGATCATCGGCGAATCGAGCCAGACCCCGCGCATACCGGTGGCCGTCTCCACGCCGAGGTTGCGGTCCCAGCACTCGCGGATGATCACCGACGCCTCCACATCGCGCGTCTCTAAAGGATAGGTGAACTGCACCCCGTTCTTGTTACACAACTGCGCGCCGAGCCCGCGCACCTTCTCCGTGATCAGGAGTCCGACGATCTGCTCCGGGAACGCCGCGCCCGTGGGATGGTACTGCACCGCGTCCATATAGAGGATCTCCGCCCCGGCGCGATAGGCGAGCACGAGCCCGTCGCCGGTGGCGCCGTAATGATTCGTCGTGGGGAACCCCTGGATATGCAATCGGCCGAACCCGCCGGTGGCCACGATGGTCGCCTTGGCGCGCACCACGAGATACTCCTTCGTCTCGAGGTTGTAGAGCACCGCGCCGGCCACGCGCCCCGCGTCGTCCTTGATCAGCTCGATGGCGGGCGAGAACTCGAGCACCGGTATATCGTGGTTCTGCACCTCGTCGCGCAGCGTCTTCATGATCTCGCCGCCGCTGTAGTCCTTGGCCGAGTGCATCCTCTTGCGCGAGGTGCCACCGCCGTGCTTCGTCTGCATCGTCCCGTCGGGGTCCTTGTCGTACATCACCCCGAGCTCTTCGTGCCACTTGATCACGCGCGGCGCGTCCATCACCAGTGCACGCACGAGATCGGGCTTGTTATTGAAATGGCCGCCGCCCATGACATCGAGATAATGGATCGCCGGCGTATCGGTCGGCTTGTCCGCCGCCTGGATACCGCCCTGCGCCATCATCGTGTTCGCATCGCCCAGCCGCAGCTTCGTCGCCAATAGGACCTCGGCGCCGTGCTCCGTGGCCATGAGCGCCGCGGCGCAGCCCGCACCGCCGCCGCCGATGACGAGCACATCCACATCGTGGTTCACCACCGAGAGATCGATATCTTCCGGGTCGATACGCGAATGCGCCTCGATGAGGTCCGCGAACTGGTGGTTCGCCTCCTCGCCCTTGCTCGGGCCCACGCGCAGCGCGCGTTTCTCTTCCTCCTTATAATCGGGATGGTACTTATGCAGCACTTCGTCGATCTCGTCCAGCGAGAGCCGCGGATAGGTCACGCCCAGCCGTTTCGAGCGCGTCGCCTCGACCGTCTCGATCGATTCGCGCATAAAATCGGGATATGTCATTACATCACCGCCTCCATTGCTACTTCAAATTTCTCGCTATCTATCTATCTATCTATCTGTCTATCTATCTATCTATCTATCTATCTGTCTGTCCGTCTATCTATATCGTGAGTGTTCGGTATCATTGCGGCTCGATATCGCGCTCTTCGTACCGTTTCTTCAGCTCGTCATCGTCGAGCGCCATCATATCCTCCATCTCCTCGTCGAACGCGCCCGCTTCGAGCGCCTCCACACGCTCGGCGAGATGCTCCGCCGGCGGCGCGATATAACGCGCGTTCAAACGGCGGCATAGGAGCCCGATATGATACTGCACGATCTCCGCGGGGCAACGCGCGGCGCAGAGCCCGCACATGATACAATCGAACGACGCCTCCGCCGCGCGCTCGATATCGCCGCGCAGCGCCATCTGCACATAGTCCATCACCTCGAGGTCCTGCGGACAGACCTTGGTGCAGGTATTACAGCTCACGCACCGCGCCAGCTCCGGATACTGTTTGAACAGCTCGTGCACTGTCGGCTCGCATTCGTCGATATCGTACTGCGCCTTGTTCGCCGGGAAGAACGGCAGCTGCGTAAGATACATCCCGTCCTCGACCACCGTCTGGCACGCCAAACCGCTCTTGAGCTTGTAATCGTCCTTCGTACGATAGAGCGTGGCGCATGCGCCGCAGAAGCCGCCGCGGCAGCCGCAGCCACGCACGAACTGGTACCCGGCGTACTCCATCGCCTTCATGATCGTCAGTGTATCCGGCACCCGATGCTTCTTGCCCATGACATAGATCGTGACCATGTTCCCGGGTTGATCGTCCCTGTCGTCGCCCTCGGTGCTACCACCACCCTCCACCCCGCGGTCGGCATCAAAACCAGCATCAGTAACGGTATCGGCAGTATCAGTATCAGTATCAGTGTAAGCGCTCGTATCGGTTTCGTCCTCGTCGGTCGTGATCAGTATCACACCCCCGTTCGATAGAGACAGTATCAGTATATCGGTTGCGATCGAATCTATGTGAGTCTACGCGACTATATGCGACTATATGCGAGTGTATGTGAATAATTGAGTGAAGTATATGTGATGGCAACATCGTAGAATATTGCACTTCCCATATCCTTCTTGCCCTTCACTCTTGACCCTTCACCATCCCCACTACCTCGGCGATAGCTCCTCCTCGCGATAGGTCGAAAGCGGCAGCGGCGCCTCGAGGTCGCCGCCCGGTTCGTATGCGAACACCCTCTGGGCGTTGTGGCCCACCGTGGCATAGAGCGCGGCCAGCTCGATATCGCTGGGACAGGCCTGTTCGCACATCCCACAGGCCACGCAAGATGTGATCATATGCGTCATCCGCGTGAGATGATAAAGGAGCGTGTCCGCCGGCATCCTCATGAGCCCCTTATGCTTCGCCCAAATATGGTACTTCTCCGCTGGCACATCGAAGGTCGCCGAATCGAAGAAACACTCGCGGCAGTAACAGACCGGGCAGACGGTCATGCAGTTGTGACAATTGATACATGGCGCAAGAATTTCGAGGAGCGGCTCGAGACCATCCACCCGATCCTGGAACCGCTCGTAGCACGCCTCGGCAGCAGCCGCCCGCGCCTCGATATGCGCCTCGAGCGCCGCATCGCGTTCTTCGAGCGCCACATCCACATCCACATCTACATCTACATCAGCATCTACATCTACATCAGCATCTACATCAGCATCTTCGTCGCCGTACCCGAGCACCTCCAGCACGTGAGCGCCGTTCTCGCTGTTCGCCACCAGCGCGATGGTCGGCTTGGAGAGACCGATGGCACCCAGCGTGATGTCCACATTGGCCGGCGACGGATACGCGCAGAATGTGCAGGCGTTCCTCAGCCGCTCGGGATCGATAGCAGCGGGATCGCCCGCAGCGGCGTTCAGCGCGGGCTCGCCCGCGAAATCGGTCACGGGATAGGTCCCCACGCAATCCACACCGACGGTAACGAGGTTCTCCAGCGACGCCTGCTTGAGCTTTACCAATTCGATAAGCGCGCGCATCTCGCAGGAGCGGAGGAGAACGGCAGTGACACGTTTCGCCGGCTCGACCTTCGTCATATCGCTGACGATGGACGCCGTGTTCACCGGTAAGACCGGTGCGAACGGGTTGACATCGCCCGCACGATCTGGATCGGAGATCAGCGTCTGCACCACATTCTTCCGCTGCGGCAACACCACCGGCGCAAGCACCGCCTCCACTGCACCGCTCGTCAATAGTTCGCGTACGAACCGTTCTACGGCGGCGAGCCGCGGATGCTTGCCTGCAGATCCGGCCGCTTTTTCTATCTCGCCCCCGTCGATGATCGCACGCCGTTCGAGATCGATGTCAACATCTGGATCGGTATCTGGATCGGTATCTGGATCGGTATCGGTATCGCTATCGTTCCCTTTCTCGGTCACTTCTATCCCTCCGCATAACTCAACTCAACTCAACTCGCATCTCGTCCTATCTCATAGTGTTCAGTACCTACTACCATTGATCCCATCGATTCAGAGCGACCACTCCGTCCGCAGCGGCGAGGGCCCTTTTTCGCGCAGCTCCTCGGTCATCTCGCGTACTGTATTGGCGAACTTTCGCCCCTCGTCCGCACCGATCCATTCGAACCGTACGCGGTCCTCGTCCAGCCCCAGCGTCTCGAGGATGCTCGAAAGGAGCGTCATCCGTCGCCTCGCCTTATAGTTGCCGGAAACATAGTGACAATCGCCGGGATGGCAGCCGCCGACGAACACCCCGTCGGCGCCCTCGAGTAATGCGCGGACGATATAGACCGGGTCCACCGACGCACTACACATCAGCCGGATGAGCGTG
>CAZSUE010000400.1:4735-5148 GCA_964609045.1 uncultured archaeon
GATATTCGGTGGGTACTGGATCCGGGTCGTCCCCGCGAGGTCGGCGGCGTTGGAGGTACACCATCGGCAGACGAACCCCACGATACGCGGTTCGAAGTCTTCTTCACGCTCCCCAATGGGAGTCGATGGGGGGGACGATGGATGAGAATGGTCGCTCGAGCTCGGTTCAGCTTTCACTTCAGCGTAGGGTTCCGAAGATTGCATGCTAGCGCCTCGTTATCGTTAAAATGTAAGATCGAAGATCTAAGGTCTAAGATGGTCGACTATATGATCGGTTATATGATCGGCTTTAAGGCTGACCGACAACCCCTTTCGTATCTGGTGTCTGAAGTTATGGTACTTGATCTTTTCGGGCAAAAGGTAAATATAGGCTCAACCACCCCTCAGTTCTCGGTCAGCCACCTTTACTATGA
>CAZSUE010000401.1:0-5118 GCA_964609045.1 uncultured archaeon
GGAACGAAGGATAGAGAAGGAGAGAAGAGAAGATCAGAAAACGAAGCGGATGCAGAGCTGATGCGTTGGGTGCGGAAACCACCCCGCGGCCATTCCGCCACCGCTGCGCCACCGTGATCGTTGATCGATCGCATTCGAGCGATCGATCTACTCCGAAATGTGATACTACGATCGAAAATTAGAGGTGGCGCTTGATGCGCATCCTCACCTGCCGTTCCCGCACCAGCCGCCGGACCGTATCGCCCACCGCCGCCTCGATCTCCTCGTCCACTTGGAACCGGTCCGGTATCGGGCAGTTGGGATCGAACTTGACCGCGTCGTCGTCCTGATCGTAGTAGAGGGGTGCGAGGCGGCAGGAGAGGGGGCGACGCTCGTAGATCGTGCAGCCGTTATCGTAGAACACACAGATTCCATCGAGCTTTTGTAATACGAGCCAGCCTTTCTCGACACGCGAAAAAAAGCTATCGTAGTGTCCCATCTGGACGATCCGGTCGAGGTCCTCGTTGAGGAGGGGTACCGTTTCGCGGCAGCAATGTGCGCAATCCTGTTCCAAACAGACATCCATAATGATCGCATCCCGGGCGGACATTGAGAAGCTGGGCGGAAAAAAAAGTAACCATCCCGCATCGGGTTCAATCATATAATAATTATTGCGCTGGCTCGAGACCGCTCACCGCTCCTCGATACGATCTGGCACATATACCGCGAGAGCCGAGTCCGGTGTCGCCCCGAAGAGAGCCTGAGGCGCTCGTGCTCATTCCACCGCGCGGTAGGTCGCGCCCAGCGCCGTAAATGTCGTGGTACCGGCGACGAGTTCTGCGAGCGTATCTGCGAGGATGTGCCGAGGGATATAGAGCTGCTCGGCCGAATCGCGCTCACGGAGCGTGACCTCGTCCGTCTCCAGCGTGTCGAAATCCACGGTGACGCAGAACGGTGTGCCGATCTCGTCCATCCGGAAATAACGTCGTCCGATAGAGCCGCTGTCGTCGAAATAGGTGGCGAGTCCTGCCTCGCGCAGCTCACGGTCGATCTCCTTTGCCACCGGTACCAACGCCGGTTTGGAGAGGAGCGGGAACACACCGCTCTTGATCGGTGCCACGGGGGCAGGGAGCCGAAGGACGCGGTGCCCCTCCTCCGGCTCGCAATATGCGTGCTCCAATAGCGAGTAGAGGATACGGTCCACACCGTACGACGGCTCGATCACATGCGGGATGAAGCGCTCGCCGTGTACCTTCTCTTCGCGCGTCTCCATGACGAAACAGTCCTGCGGGACGGCGACGGTCTCGCCGTCGGCAAGCTCCAGCTCCAACGGGCGATCCGGCTCCGTTTCGAGCTCTTCTTCGTACGCTGCGATGGCCGCTGGCGTTAATGCGGCCAGCGCGTCGGCGATCGCTTTCGCCTTCGCACGGAACCGCGGCCCCAGCGTCGCCATATCGCTCACTGCCACCCGCCGGCGATCGATCTCTGGCTCGTCGTATTTTCTAAACGCGGTCAGGTCGGTGGTGGAGCCATCGATATGCGCGCCGAGGTCGTACGCGGTCCGGTCCGCGATGCCCACCAGCTCGACCCACCCGTTGGAGGTGAGCGACTCCGCGTCCCAGCAGTCGTCCGCATAATGCGCCATCTCCGTCTCGAGATGTTGCCGGAAGCGCACGAACTCGGGCACCAGCCCGATGTCGAGGAGGATCCGCTGCGTTAATGCAACATAATAGGCCAGCGTTTCGTTGGCGATATAGCCCGCCGCAAGCGCCTCGGCAGCACTCAATCGATGCGTCGACCCGTCCTGCGGGATCAAGGTGAGCATCTCGTCCGCGATCCTCTCGAACCGTGGATGCGATTTATCGGCGGGGTCGACGAAATATTCGAGCTCCGCCATATTGAACTCGCGCAACCGAATAACACCCTGGCGCGGTGAGATCTCGTTCCGGTGCCCGCGGCCGATCTGGACCACACCGAACGGGAGCTGCTCGCGGTGGTAGCGATAGAGATGATGGAAATCGAGGAACATCGCCTGGGCGGTCTCGGGGCGGAGATAGCCGCGGCGGCCACTGCCCGGTCCGATCTGGGTCTCGAACATGAGATTGAAATGGCGCGGCGCGGAGAATTGCCCGTCGCAAGAGGGGCAGCGCACATCCTCGCCCTCGATCATCGCTTCGACCTCGTCGAGCGAGAGCGTGTCCGGATTCTCGTGGTACGCGATGAGGAGGTGATCGGCGCGGTACGAGATGCCGCATTTACGGCAGGTGACCATGAGATCGGTGAACTGCTCCACATGCCCCGATGCGATGAAGACCGCTTCCGGGGTGACCGAGGGGCAGTTGATCTCTGCAAAACCCTCACCGATCACATAATAATTGCGCCAGAGTGACTCGATATTGGCTTTCAATGCCGACCCGAGCGGGCCGTAATCGTAGAACCCGGCGATACCACCGTAGATCTCGAACGCGGGCCAGATATAGCCGCGTCTCCTCGCCAGTTCCATGACCACTGCGCCTCGGTCGGCGTCTATCGTCTCGTTCATAACCACATCACGATCCTATTTGTGTCGCTATCCATTGGTGCCTCGTGCAAGAGCTCGTTCTCGGAACCGTATCCATCTCTCTATTCATGTCCATGGTGTTACAATTGAGAATCACGACAATTTGTCAGACCTTCTCAAGAGGTTCGAAATTGTCACGGCGTTCGTAGATCGCCCGTCACGATATTGCGACGGATGCGCTCTCGTCAGTTGAGCGGTGTGCGCACTCCGCCTCGTCTAACCACTCATGGGCAAAGACCATATGGGAGCGTGACGGCGGTCGCGCCAGCTCAAAACGAAGCCGTGGACCAAGTGTGCACTATATCGGTGAGAACGATCCGTCGCGTTATCGCTTCATCGCTTCAATGGTCGTTCGATCGCCAGTATTTCATAGGAGCGCTTGGACCACATCGAGGTCGTAGACCATCCCAAGAAGCTTGTCGTCGTCGTCGTGGACCGGCAGTTGGCCAAAGTCGTTGCGCCGCATCTCGCGCGCAGCCGTGGCCACCGATGTCATCTTGTACACCGTCGTTGGATCCTTGACCATGATCTCCCTCACCGGCTTATTGGGGAGCGCCAGCGATTGGACCTCGTACCAGAGCTTCATGACATTGCGCATCCCTTCCCAGCTCCAGGCGTCCTCGTCATCGCCCAGCCCGAGGTCGGTGGTGGCGACGCTCTCGCCGATCTCGCTCCGGTTGAAGATATCGCGGTCGGTGACCAGCCCGGAAAGCTTCGCACTGTTATCGAGCACGGGGAAGGCATAGGCGCCGGTGATATTGATGATGGCGGCGACCACCGGTACCGGCGTCTCCTCCCAGATCGGTACGCATGGTTCGTTGAGGAACTCGAGGATCGGGGTCTGGGTATTCTCGCGGTCGATCAGCACGAGGAGATCGGCGGGGCCGAGGATGCCCACGAGGCGGCCGTTGGAGAGGACCGGTACCCGAAATATCCTGCGCTCGGAGAGGAGCTTGGCCACCGTCTTCACGCTCGTCTGTGGCGTCACCGTGGGATACGAGGTGTCCATCAGCATGGCCAGTTGTTCTTCGTTCGGATTCTTGAATATGTGCTGGCGCGTGACGATACCTTTGTAGTTCCCCTCACGGTCCACCACCGGCATGCCCGTGATCTCTTCTTTGATCAGCTGATTGAGCACATCCCGACGGGTACCGGGTATCTCTGCGCAAATGACATCTTTGACCATAACACTGCTCACTTTCATGATTGACCAACCATCGTTGGATAATTATCGTATCTATCGTATCTATCGCTGGTGAATGTTGGACGGGATGGAACGAGCGCTCGGCAAATGCGCCCATGCGCCTCAGCACGGTGTAGGAACCTCACATCGCTCCCAACCGCCCCGACGGCGAGACCAGAGCGTATTGCCCGCGGCGATCAATGTGATGGCGTTCGCGGTTAAATAGTTGACGAGCATGAAGGAGGGGTCGATCCCACGAACCGCGCTTTCTAATACCATAAGTTCCGCCGGCGCACCCGGGACGAGCGTGAACTGAGCCCGATCATTTAAGATTTTCTTCCCTCTCACCGTCGTATCGTCCCGTCGGCCCGCACCGAAGAGTGCATCCACGAGCGGTTCGGCCCTACACCCACCTTGAAGTTGTGCGAGCCGATACGCGAACGCCAGCTCGTCGAGGAGCGACGGCGAGGCGAGCATCGCGTTGTCGGTCCCCAGTCGCAGCTCCACGCCACAGTCGAGCATCAACGGGATATCGGGGCTGAGCCCGAAGAACGCGTTGGAGCGCGGACAGACCGCCACCGGCACGCCCGCATCGGCCACCGCCTCGAGGTCGGACCGCGTCGCCTGCGTCATATGCACGATGAGGTCCGGTTCCAACGCGAGCACTTCGTCGATCGGCTCGCGGATACGCTCGGAGACATGGAGCGCGAACGGTTTGCCGGCGCGGTGTGCAGCCCGCACCACGGCGCGGACATGCTGTGGGGACCAATCCACGATGCTGCTGAGGCCGATTCCGTCCGCTTCCTCGAGTAACGCTCCAAGTTCGGCGGTGGTGGGTGTATCCGATTCCACCCGCCCGAGGAGGACCGGCATCGGCATCGGCACGGGTATCGGCATCGGCGTGGAAGTGGACGCCACATCTGTATCAGCATCTCCATCTGCATCTCCATCTGCATCTCCATCTGCATCTCCATCTGCATCTCCATCTGCATCCAGATCCATATCCAGATCCATGTTTGCATCCATGACCGCATGCAGCGCGCGAACACCGTCCAGCCCGCCCTCGCGAAAGTCCAAGAATGCAGCGGTACCGGTAAAGAACATCTCCGTCAGCGTCCTTCTCACCGCGGCGCGAAATTGCTCCGGCTCCGCCGCGCGCAACCGACGATGCTTCAGCCCGTTGGGCGGCGCGACCAGCGCCTCCAGCGAGCTGCCCTCCAGCCCGCTCGCACCGCGCACAATGCTGTCGCCGATATGGATATGGGCGTTGATCGTGCGCGGGAGGACGATGCCCCGTGCCAGCGGCTCGCTCGACGGGCGTTCTTCCATCGCCGCGATGACGCCATCCTCGATAAATAGCGTTCCTGGACGAACCCGTCGGGTCTATATATCCAGC
>CAZSUE010000402.1:0-5088 GCA_964609045.1 uncultured archaeon
TAAGGCGACATCATGCAGATCCCACTATCGATCAGTTATGAAGTTGAATGCAAGGGGGGTTTGGATGGGATCAAGAAGATCCTTCCATCCAACGAATTGCTCGAAAAACGGAGTAAAACCCTCAAAGCCCTCAGCAGTCCGATCCGGTTACAGATCCTTGCTTTGATCGCAATCCAGCCAATGTGTGTGTGTATGATCAAAAATTATATCAAGCTCGCGGATTCAAAACTTTCGTATCATTTCAATATCCTCAAGGCTGCAGATCTCATCACCGCTGAGCGATACGGGAATTTTGTAGTTTATTCTGCAACACCGTTGGGGGAACAGTTGATGGACGACCTATTGAAGCTTGAGGAATAACGGCTTTTTTTGAAACGCTTCGGTTTTTTCCCGTTCACCCAATCCCCTACTTTTCACGCACGTTCGGCGATGACTACCGCCCTCAAAACCGCATTGGGCAAAAGGCTTTAATAGCTCCACACCCATCGCCACTTCAGGAAAAGTTGAAACGGCGGGATACTATGACAAACATAATCGTCGACCTCCTCTGGAGCGGGCTCATGTCCGTGCTCGATTATCTCTCAGCGCATGTGCTCACTTGTTTGATCCCCGCCTTCTTCATCGCCGGGGCCATTGCGGTCCTCATTTCGAAGGAGGGGGTGATCAAATACTTCGGCGCGCAGGTCAAGAAATATGTGTCATACTCGATCGCGGCGGTCTCGGGTACGATATTGGCAGTGTGCAGTTGCACGATCCTCCCGCTGTTCGGCGGGATCTACAAGCGTGGCGCGGGGATCGGCCCGGCAACGGCGTTCCTCTACTCCGGCCCGGCGATCAATGTGCTCGCGATCATCTACACCGCGAATCTCCTCGGGTGGGAACTCGGGGCCGCCAGGGCGGGGTTCGCCATCACGATGTCCGTATTTATCGGCCTCCTCATGGCCGCGATCTTCAAACGGTCAGAGGCGAGGGATCAACAAAAGGCCCGGCAAAAGCAGAAAGAGACACCGGCAGCGCTGGTGGCAAATGGTGGCGCTCCACTGGAGCAAGAGAAACCGAAGTGGTTCACCGCTGTCCTCTTCATTACACTGGTTGCGATCCTCATCGCTGGAACATGGAATTATGTACCAGACCCAACAACGAACTGGCTGATCCGGATCATGGTCCTGATCCCGCTGATCGTGGTCGTCGTCGCCCTCAGTTGGAAGTACCTTTCTGGGTATGAACGCTCGGATTGGGGCTACGAGACATGGGACCTGGTCAAGAAGATCTTCCCGATGCTGATCCTCGGGACCTTCATCGTCGGCGCGATCGCAGTCGTCCTCCCGCCCGAGACATTCAGACCCTATCTCGGCGGCAACTCATTCCTAAGCTGTTTTCTTGGGTCCGTGATCGGCTCGCTCCTCTATATGCCCACCCTTCTCGAGGTCCCGATCATCGGAACGACATTCGGATATTCCTCGGGCGTGATGGGCGGCGGTCCCGCACTCTCACTCCTCTTGGCCGGTCCGGCGGTGTCCCTCCCTTCGATCATCGTTCTTGCGCGTCTGATCGGGGCGAAAAAGACCGGCGCATTCGTCGGGTTGGTCGTCCTCTTTTCGACCATTGCGGGAATGATCTATGGTAATTTCATCGTCGGTTAAAAGATAGGAGCGTGAGATCATAGCGGGCACGAAACCGTGTTGTGCCGCAGCGGCGGCAAGCACGATCAAGAAACTGAATATCGACGGCGATCTGGTCGGTATTTCGCAATGTGATGCGATCATCGAACAGGTCCGCGAACGCGACCTCGATGATACAAAGAATATCAAGCAAGAATTATTGAAATTGTTGAAGGTCTACAACTATGTCCCGCCAAGTGCCGAAAAGGAGTACGAAGCGGCGATCTTTGCGGAATATCAACGAACAGCACCCTAACAGGTTCCAAAGTAGTAAGCGTTGCGAAAAAAAGTAGAGCGATCATCTGATGGAATGGAAGTGAATAAAATGGTAACGATCGAGGTTTTAGGACCGGGCTGCGCAAAATGCAAGCGTCTGGCCAAGAATGCGAAAAAAGCACTGAAACATCTCAAACGCAATGATAAGATCGTCAAGATCGAGGACATGGACGAGATCATCGATCATGGTGTGATGATGACGCCCGCGCTCTTCATTGATGGCGAGGCAAAGACGGTCGGACGTGTGCCCTCCGTCAAAGAGATAGAGGAGATGCTGAGATAACACCACCAGAAAGTATAATGAGAACTGAACGAGGTGATCTGAATGCGAATTTTAGCAGAATGGTTTCCTGAATTTGCCCAAAAGCTCGATGAGATCGACGAACTCTATGCCCATAAACGGATGATCGATGAAAAGACGTACCAGTTCATCTGTTTCGCACTCTCGATCAAGAACCGGTCGAAACCCTGTGTGATCAAACACTTCAAGGGTGCACTCGAGGCTGGCGCGACCGTGAAGGAGCTTGCGTACATCATGGCGCTGGTGTTCCGTGAGAGCGCCGGTGGTGACGATTGCTGGGTGCACGATGCGCTGGGCGATTATAAAGAGATCATGAACGGGAATGTCGTGTGCTGTGAGAAGTGAATGGAAATGGATCACCAGTTTGTGAAGGATAATGAACTGGGGTGAGAAGATGGAAACGGAAAAATGTGCCTGCGAACCGACCGAGATATTGATCTTTCCATGTTCGGGCGGTTCGAACGTTGGCCAGATCGCAAACGATGCGGCACGGGAACTGACCCTTCAGAACAAAGGGAAGATGTACTGTCTCGCCGGGCTCGGCGGTCATGTCAGTGCGATCATCGAATCGACGAAAGCTGCAAAAAAGATCGTGGCCATCGACGGATGCGCGGTGGCATGTACGAAGAAAACGCTCGAGCATGCCGGGTTCAGCCCCACTGTCTCTACGATCGTGACCGAGTTGGGCGTTAAAAAGGTCCATCTCCCAACAGCCGAGAACGACGAGACCCAAACCGTGGTCGCGCATATTCTCGAGGCCCTCTAATTTTACGTTTACGGATCGCATGGGATCAGATATTAAGGATCCATTTCGATGTGGCTGAATACCGTTACATTGGCTCAGATCCTCCCATGTATTGCCGATGCGGAGAAGAGACGGTTCATTGCGCGTTTTGACAGAGATGTTGCCGAGATCTTACCGTACCTGAACGCGATCCTCAACGGCGCGATCTACAATCCCACGGCCAAGACTCTGACACTCATGAAGGATGGGCGGTTGATCACGATCCATTCTTGTGAATTAGCCGCCGGGAAGGTGCTGGACGAAGAAGACGCATACGCGGTCATGGCCTGGGTGAAGGACAATATCAATTATTGCGCACGCCACCGAGAGGAGATCACCCCTGATCATACGATGCGCCAGCAACTGGGCTATCTCCAGGTTTTCGAGCTGTTGCCCCTGACAAATTGCGGGGCGTGCGGCGAGTTGAGCTGTTTGGCGTTCGCCGTCATGCTCGTTAATAAAGAAACGACGCTCGATCGCTGCCCCGCCCTCTTCTTGGACGAATATACCGCTCAGCGCGAGGTGCTTATCGAGCTGCTCGAAGATGCCGGGTATCGGATCATTGGCGATGAAAGTAAAATGAGCGATCCATAAAATGAACGATTACAAACTTCATTCACTTCGAACCCGGAAACCAACGAAATGAACGATACAATGCCGAGCACGATAGCCTTGAGGCAAGAACTGAGCCGATGGCTCAATAACCAAAAGGACCGGGAATATATTGTGCAAAAAACACCCGACGGTGTCCTTTTGCGACCGTTCTCAGCGGATATTAAAAGGATTTACCTCGAGCTCACGACCCGATGTAATCTGGCATGCAAATTCTGCATCCGTCATCATTGGGATGAACGAACGATGGATATGTCGATCGGAACGTTTGAGAAATTTCTGCACGGTCTTTTATCGCTGCCTCATCTAGAGGAGATTGTGCTGGGCGGGTATGGCGAGCCACTGCATGCTCCATTGTTCCTCTCGGTGATCAAAGAGATAAAAAAAATGCGGCCGGCTCTTCGTCTGAGTATAACCACGAACGGGACACTGTTGAACGCTTCCATGGCCGAACAGATCATATCACATCATGTGGACGAGTTGATCGTCTCCATTGATACTTTTGATCGAATGCGGTTGAATGGATTACGAGGGGCGGATCTCGACATGATTCTTGAGAACATCCGCCGGCTGAATATCATCAAAAAGAAAGCAAACACTCTCTATCCTCTCATCGGGCTAGAGTTCGTGGCGATGCAGTCGAACTTCGACGAGCTGTTCGATCTAGGGGAGCTTATCGAGGGGCTCGAGATCGCGTTCGTGCTCGTTTCAAACCTCCTCCCCCACATTCAAGAAATGAATGACCAGATCCTTTATGATGGTACCTATCCGGACCAAGCAATTGACAATGTGAGATATTATCTTCCGTTCAAACTTCCCGCACCATTAACTCTGGCGAAAATGAGGCTCAGGACCGAGCGCCGCTGCCAATTCATTACCCGGAACGCCACGGTGATCGCGGTTGACGGGTCGGTCTGCCCATGTTACCCATTCATGCATAGTCATCACTGCTACATCATGGGTCGCGAGAAGTCGATCCAGAAGGTTTCATTCGGGAATATCAACAAATCCGACCTCCTCGAGGTCTGGAATTCGAACGAGTATTGGTCGTTCAGGAACACCGTGAGGGATTTCCGGTTCCCTTCCTGCACCGACTGCGAGCTTGCCCAAGGGTGCTATTGGAGCGAAACGAACGAGGAGGATTGCTGGCTTAACTCCCCAAGCTGCGCGGATTGTCTCTGGTCGCGCGGGATTATCCTTTGTCCGTGATCGCTCTATGGATAGTTATTGCGTCAGTTCAATAAATATTGAAGCATCCGCCCATGACCATTTCACACGACTCTCTTCGGAAGCCATTTTAGAGCTGTCGGCGCCCAGTGATAGCAAATTATATATAGGTCGAAAGTGCGTTAGCGTTTCAAACAAAGTTGAAACGGTGGCACCATGAGTAACATCATTATCGACCTCCTCTGGAGCGGGCTCATGTCCGTGCTCGATTATCTCTCAGCGCATGT
>CAZSUE010000403.1:0-5085 GCA_964609045.1 uncultured archaeon
CGATCATGCCGTTGGTATGGGTGGGTGCGGGGTCCGACCCGAGGTAAACGAGCTCTTGCGGGAGCGTGTTGGTGATCATGAGCGACTCCGCCGCACCGCTCCCGTTGTTCCAGATAGAAAGCGTATAGTTGACCCGCTCGCCGGGCGCGCGGTATCGACGATCGCTCGTGAATGTACACTCGAGCGCGGGTCGCGCGAACTCGACGACGATGGTATAATGCTGGTACCGGACGGCGCCGGCGCGGTCTTTGACCATGATCGCGATATCGAAGAGGCCAACATCGGCATGTGTGGGCGTCCAGCAAATGGTGTCGTTCTCCAGCACCATCTCTGAGGGATGCGAGAGAAGGGTGAATGCAAGAATATCACCGGAGGTTACGACATCGGGGTCGAACACTTCGATACGGTAGCGGTAGTCGACACCGGCGAACGCGCGCACCGGCGGCGTGCTGAGGAACTGCGGCGCGTCGTTCCGATTCTCGACGCTCAGATTGAACGATGCGGTGCACCAGTAGGACCCGTCGGTGACATTGACGACGATACGGAATCGTCGATCGGCCTCATCGTCGCCCGGGAGCCACTGGATCACACCGGTGGAGTGGTCGATGGTCATCCCTGCGGGTGCAGCGTCTAACAGATAGATGATGGTATCGTTGTCCGGGTCGGTGGCATCCACATTGAATGAGAACGGCTCGTCCTCCACCGCGGTCATGTCGGGTACCGGCTCGAGAGCGGGTGGGTCGTTCACCACCGGGCTGGACCGCGTCGCGGTCTGGTTCATCCCGTCGCTGGCGCGGACCGTGAACGGGTGCTCACCGGATGCGAGGGTGGTGGTTCGCGTGTAGCGCTTACCGTCCCGCGTATCGTTATCGGACGGGTCCGCAGGGTGCATAACGAGATGGATAGCTCCGATCTCGAGAGTGATATCGATGGGACGGTCGTTATCCGCGTCGAGAAAAGTGGCGACGAATGTGAACGGCGTCGCGCTCGTGCCGGTCGATGGCGAGACGCGCTCTATCGAGACCGCTGGCGGACGGTTCACGACGATCTGGCGTAGATTTACGGCGGTGACGGTGTCGAACCCGTCCGAGACGCGATAGCCATAAAGGTGGACACCGTGCTCGATCTGGTGCTGGGTTGCGAACACCCGCTCTTCGGGCGCGGCGTTACGATGCGTGCCGTTGTTGGGCTGGAGCGCGATACTCTCACCGTCCAAAACGAGAACGGCCTCGGCGGGCGGGTCCCCGTCGGCGTCGAAATAGGTGAACCCGAAGCTGAGAACCGTGGCGGTGGGTATGTAAGGCGCTGCGGTCCGTTGCGCGCGCATCTCCGGCGGCATGTTCGCGACGATGGTGACATCCAGTGTGCTGCCGACCGTGCCAGAGCCATCATGGCAAACCACGAGCCATTGACCTACCTTCCCGGGGTGGTAGGTGCCGTTCTCTATCGTTCCGTTGGGGTCGGTGGTGGACCACTGCGCGCTCCAACTGCGGTTGATGTTAGCGAAACGGTCGTAACCGTCGGCGTCGACGGGCAGTTCCTCCCCGATACGGCCGGTCCAATTCGCAGGTGTGAGTGAAATGGTCCAAACCGGTCCAGCAAGGAGCCGGATCTGCATTATGCGCCGCACATCGGTATCGGTCCCGGCCACCGCCACCTCCAGCGTTCCGTTGGATGCAACGATGCCAGCGGTCACGATGGATCGATAGCGTCCCTGGCCGAGGTCGGTCACATTTCCTACTGTGGCGCTGAGGTTGATGACTGTTCCGACGAGGGTACAGTTGGGAACGCCGTTCCCGAACGCGTCGGAGACAACAGCTTCGATCGGTGCACAGTCGGTGCCGTTCGCGGTGAGCTCGAGACTCGAGGGGTCGAGTGTGATGCTGGCGGGCGACGCGGGGAAAATCGAGAAGTTCAGTGTCGTGGTGAGGTTCCAATAGCCCGCGACACCGATCGAGAGTGTTGCGGTACCAGAGCAATTCGACGCGCGATAGCGGAACCTATATTCGGGTGCAAGCGACGCGCTCACTTCGGTCACCATACCGCCGTTCGCGATGATCGAAATAGTAAGATCCAAGCCAGGGATCGGGTGACCGAACCGGTTGGTGACCACCACGGTAATATTGGCTTCCTGTGCGGAGCCGGCGGTGAGGCGGTCGGTGTCTGCTGACGCTTCGATATGGTCGGGTGCGCCGTAGACAATATCGACACCGATGGCGGTGGTCGTGTTGGTGTTGCCCATGGTGTCGCTGGCAGCGGCGAACAGCTCATAGTGACCGATCTCATCGAACGGGAGGGAACGATTCCACCAGTTGGAACCCGACGCTGTCATCGGTGCGGTAGTATTGGACCCGTTCGGGCTGGCGATCGTGAGCCAGACCGCTGCGAGATCGACATCGTCGGTGACGCGCACAGCGCATTCGACCGCTCCGCCCAATGCCTGCTCGGCCGGTGTGGCGGTGAGTGCGGAGTGGAAGGTGGGTGGGCGTTGGTCCTCGATGATGAACATGCTACGTGCGGTTTGGTTCGCATTGTTCGCGCTGTCGTTCGCCCAAACGAAATAGGTATACTGGCCGATAGCGTCGAAGCTGGTGTTGTAGTACCATCGCGACCCACCTGCATGAATCATCGACAGGTTCTGGCTCGACCCGACTGGATAGCTGATATTGACCGTTACCGTATCGATCGCGACATCGTCGTAGACGTCGAGGCTGATGTTCACAGATCCACCGTTCTCTTGCAGCGCTGGCTCGGCGCTCAGGTTCGCGAATGTAGGTGGATCTGTATCTTCGATGGTGAACGATTGTGTTCCGGTCAGGTTCGCATTGTTCGAGCTGTCGTTCGCCCATACGAAATAGGTATACTGGCCGATAGCGTCGAAGCTGGCGTTGTAGTACCATTTCGAACCTTCGCCATCCATCATCGACAGGTTCTCGCTCGAGCCGTCTGGGTAGCTGATATTGACCGTTACCGTATCAACCGATACATCGTCGTACACATCGACGCTGATGTTCACATACCCACCGTTCTCTTGCAGCGCTGGCTCGGCGGTGAGGTTCGCGAATGTTGGCGGGGTTGTATCGGGGTAACCGCCCAGCGGATAGTGGTCGATACTCGCGCCGTCGGCGATCGTGTACGGGCTATCGACGACCCCGTCGCTCCCAACGAGCGTTTGGTGTTCGCCGTTATAATAGTCCGCCAGTTGATGATCGCTCCAGTAGTTGCCACCGGTGGGGTAGGAACGGTTCCAGCGGTTCGTCCCGTTGTCCGATGCTTGCAGCGTGTTATTGACGATCGCGTTGCCGAAGATGAGGTTCTCGTTCGAACTGCGGAGGATGATGCCGTTATAGTTCTCCTCGATGGTCGAGTTTGCGATCGTGGTATTATCGGTATGATCCAGATGGAGCGCGCCGCGGTAAAGGCTCCGTAATTCGCCCTGTGAGAGTGCGCGGTCGTAGATGGCGACCTCGTCGATGCAGCCCTCGAAATAGCGCTCGGACGAGAAGAACGAGTAGCCGATATAATATGGCTCGATATTGCTATCGATCGGTCCGTCGGGCGTATCGTACGAGCCGATAGATTCGCCGTCGATATAGATGCGCTGGACGGCGCCGTCGTAAGTCGCCGCGACATGGGTCCAATTATCGAGCGCTATCTCGTTTTCCACTGTCGTCGGTTCGCATTCGTGAAGCGCGCCGCCTTGGTACACGGAGAACGAGAGCTCGTTCCCGTCGCTTTCGAGTTCGAGGATGAACGAATCGCGTTTCGAGATGATGCCGCGATCGTGGCCGGTGATATTGGTGGGTTTGATCCAGGCCATCACGGTGAGCGCGGTTTGCGGGTTGGAAGTGGGTGCGGTGCTGAGTCGTTGGTCGGTGCCGTTGAAGTATCCCGCGCGGCCGTATCGCGATCCGTTCGTGGTCGTTGCGTTGTTCTCCGCAACGGCGTGGTGCCCGTTGCCGGACCGGTCGGTCACCTCGTCCACAGTGCCGTTCCAGCTCGACTCGTCCAACGGCCAGTACGCGCTCCGATCTCTATTCCGATCGGCGAGATAGAGGCGGTTGTTCCCGGTGAGCGTGACATTCTCGATCATAAGCCCGTCCGCGCGCTCGAGCTCTAACCCCGCACCCATATTCTCGAAGGAAAGGGTGTCGATGACCGTCCCGTTGGTGAGATCCGACAACGCGATGCCCGCTCCCGATATGTTCGCGGTGCTGTTATGTTGATGATGCACGCGACAGTTGCGAACGATGAAATGCGCGCTGGTATGTTCGATCCTGATCCCATGGCTCGCGCCGCTGGCGTTGATGGTCCAGCCCGCGATGACGAACGGGTCGGCGCGGGTGCCCGACCCGCCGACCACACCGTGCTCTGCGTCGAACGCGCTGTCGTTCTCGATGATAATGGTCGGGCGCGGGGAATAATCCAGACCGTACGCATGGAGCACCGGATAGTGGTCCATACTCCCCGCTGTCCCCGCCATGGTATAGGCGGTATCCCACACCGAGCCATCATGCTCCGCCGGTGGGACATAACGTTCGAAATAGTTGCTCCAGAAATTGCCGACACCTCCCGAGGTGTTCCATCGACTCTCTTTTCCGTCGTCGTAGCAAAGAGGAACCGTGGAAGAGGGCGCGATGAAACTATTGTGCGTAAAACGGTTATCCGTTCCCGACGCAACGGTGATGGCGTTGGAGGTCTGGTCGGAGAACGTTGTGGCGAAGACATGGGTGCGGTTCGAGGTTGCCAGATAGAGACCGCAGGTGCCACCGGTCACCGAGCCGTTGGAGATGATCGTATCGTCCGAACCGTCGATCTTGAGCGCCTCCCACTCGGTCTCCTGCACCACCGGCGCCTCGAAGGAGGTGTTCGCACAGTTCGCCACCACAACGCCCACGGAGCTATTCTCGCACAAAAGCCCTTTCAATGTATTATTGACCGACTCGCGGGCCGATACGCTCTCCCATGTATGGTTCTCCATGGTCGACGAATTGAAGCGGTTATGATCGGCGCGGTCGAAAAAGACGCCGATGCCGTTATTTCGAACGCTGAGCCCGGCGAGCGTATTGGCGGCGGAATCGATGA
>CAZSUE010000404.1:0-5062 GCA_964609045.1 uncultured archaeon
TTCATCCACTCCTACCGCTTCGAGAATGTGAGCGGGACGGTGGGCGGCGACGGCGGGAAAGTCGAGATCACAACAGATAACGGCCGTCACTGGACAGCGCTCGTTCCGGTGGATGGCTATCCCGGCGTGCTCAGCGCAAATGCGTCGCTCCCCCTAACCGGTGAGGAGGCGTATATCGGTACCAGCGATGGATGGGAGCGCGCCGTGTTCGATCTCTCCGCATATGCGAACGCAACCGTCCAGTTCCGCTGGCGCACCCGCACCGACACCGCCGGCGTGGACGGTGGTTGGCAGCTCGACGACCTCGCCGTGATGGGCATGGCGCGGCCGAGCGCAGATCTCGCACTGGAGGAACCGCTCTCGACCGGCCCGATCCATACCGGAACCCCCGTGACGCTCGGGGTGACACTGGCCAATCTCGGTACGACCGAAGCGGCCACCGCCACCGTCGGGTGTACGGTCACCGGACCGCTCCCGACGCAAGAGAGCGAAGCACTGGCACCGCGCACCTTCACCAGCTTTGGATTCGAGGCGCGCGTCGCCATCCAGTGGCAATGGACATCGTCGACCGAGGGGCGGTACGAGATCGTCTACTCTCTCGAACGGGGGCTGGCCTCCGATGCGAACCCTGCCAACGATCGGCGCGCGGTACTCGCGGATGTCTACGGCGTCGTCTTCGTCGATGACGCGGAACGCTCCATACCGGAGGTCTCCACGGAAGCGACCATGGGGGATCCATACTGGCATCGCAGCGAAACGAGCGCCCATAGCGACGCGCGTTCGTGGTGGTGCGGCGACGAGCAGTCTGGCTACTACCCTGTCGACGTGGATACCACGCTGGAATACGAATTGGATCTGCGGCTCGCCGAGGCGGCCACCGCCACATTCTACCACCGATACACCTTCGCCTCCAACGCCAGTGGCGAACTTGCGGGGGGGCGGCTCGAAGTGGTGGATGCGAACGGTACGATCCACATCCTCGCGCCTGCGGACGGCTATCCCGGCCGGATCTGGTCGGGAAGCGGCGCATTGGGCGGCGAAGCGGCGTTCGTTGGTCAAAGCGACGGGTGGGAGCGTAGGAATGTGGACCTCAGCGCGTTCGCCGGCAAAAGGGTCACCTTCCGGTTCCGGTTCGTCAATACCGCGCCGTTGACCGCAAGGGGCTGGTTCATCGACGATCTCGCGTTCCATGCGCTGCGCAGCGGCGTCACCTATGGGTTCGAGGTCAGTGCCGCCACACCGCTCTCGCGGACGATCCATGCCGAGGACGAGGGCGCAGTCGACTATACCCTCGTGATCTCGAACACGGGGAATGTGCGTACGACGATCAGCGCAGAGGCCATCGTCGACGCTGCAGCGTGGACGATAGAGGCCGACCCCTCCCTCGACCGTCCCCTCGTCGTCCCCGCCGGCGAGAACCGTCCCCTCCAGCTTTGCGTTCGTGCCCCGTCGTCCGCCGCACCGGGCGAGAGCGCGACGGTTTTGGTGCGATTGACCAGCGACGAGGATCCTGGGCTCTCCATCGATCGTACTTTGCGGGCACATGTGGAGGACTACCGCACGGAGAGGATCGTCGGCGCATGGAGCAATATGTCCATCGCGGTCCGCGGCAACGGCTCCATGACGTTGGTCCATCAGCAGAACCTGACGGCGTACGGCGGCGGCGCCATGGCACATAGGATCTACCGCCACACCGCGGTCGTCCTTAATGCCAGTTACGAGGACTGGGACTGGCTTTCGCTCACACTGCGATACGACCGCGCGCTCCTCGACACGCTCATCTTCGAAAGCCTCCGTCTCTGGCGCTGGTCGGACACGGGATCGCAATGGGTATCGGTGGAGGGCGCCACCGCGAACCGGACCGCGGAGACGGTGACACTGAACATCTCACAGCACGCCGATGGTTGGACCGGAGCGGGTGCGGTGGGAAGAGCGGTCTTTGCACTGGGTGGCGAGGTGAACCACGCGCCCGTCGCGGTGATCGCGCGTCCGACCTCTTACACGACAAAATTAGTGGGGGAAGCGATCCATTTCGATGCGCGTGGGTCCATGGACGAGGACGGCGACGCCCTCAGCTATTTCTGGCGTCTGAAAAAGGACGCGGCGTCCGCCACCGCCACCGCCATCACTTTCGAGGGTGACACCGTGACCCGAACCCTCCCCGTCGGGAATTACCGGGTGGAACTCGAGGTCCGCGACGAGCACGGCGCGAACGATACCGACTGGGTGACGCTGACGGTGCGTGAGAACGAGCCGCCCGTTGCGGTGATCTCACGCCCCGTGGACGGGAAGATCTTTGAGAACCTCACCATGATCCAATTCATCGGCGGCAACTCGCACGATCCCGACGGCGATCGCATCACCTATCGCTGGACATTCGGCGACGGCGAACATTCCCAGAGCCCCGATCCGCTCCATAACTACGACATCAGCGGAAGGATCACGGTGAGTTTGGTGGTAGAGGACGAATACGGCGCCCGTTCCGAGCCAGCCAGCGTCACGATCGAACTTGGCGGTGAGGAGGCGCCAACGGTGGATTACTTCGACCTGATCTCCAAGCGGTTCACCACCCCGCTCGGTATCGTCATTCTCCTCATCGGGTTCGCATTGCTGCTCTTGGCCATCGCCGGTGTCCGCGGTGCGGATGTCACCCTCCTCCTCTATCTCGGCGCCGGGCTGGTGATCGGGACCCTGCGCTTCGACCACTGGGCGGGTCAACCCTTCGAGCTGGACACCGTCGCCATCGCCGTGATCGCGCTGGGACTGATCTTGATCGGATCCGCGATCGCCATTGCGCGATTTAGGCGCTCGATCAAACATCATGCCCGCGCGCTCATCGCGCAACGGCATCTGGAGTGCCCACTCTGTCACGCGCTCAATCCGTTATCGGCGCGGTACTGCGAATGCTGCGGCGCCGACCTCTGGCCCGCATTTGGGGCTGAGGTACGCCCGTTGCGATGCCCCGACTGCGGTGAGGAGATCGGCGCCAACGACCCCGCTTGTCCCGCTTGTGGACGGGACCTGAAAGGTCTGCCGAGCTGCTCGGTCTGCGGTGCGCTCCTCGAAGAGGATGCGACGCGGTGCGAAGAATGCGGGACGCCCATGGTAGAACCGTCCCTCGCTGAGGATGAGACCGAAGGTGAAGCCAGAATTAGAACTGGCGCCGTCGTCGCTGCCGGTGGTCGAGTAGGGGCGCGCAGGCGGCCACGAAAGCGGGAGGAAACGGCGAGGTCGGAAAAAGGGCTCGTCACGGCGCGGATTTTGCGTTGTCCGGGCTGCGATATCGCACTGCGCGTGACCCTCCCCGCAGAAGCGGCACGGCGGCACCTGCCGGTGAAGGTGGACTGTCCCAGCTGCGATATCACCGGCGAACTCGACTGGACGACGGACCGGCCCGATAGCAGCTATTTTGCCACGCGCTCGAAATCTAAAAGGCGAGATGTACGGCTCAAGCGCACCAAGCCGCGACAGCTCCGCACCGCCTCGAGATCGTCGGCGCAGACCGTTACCAATGCCAACGACAACGACGTTGGCGATGCATGCGAGGAAAACGCAATTACAGAACAAGAACGGGGGGGCAAACCGTCACCGAAGCGGAAGAGAACGAAAGGGTCGGTCCGTCGGCGGACCACTCACAGCGGGACACCTCCTCGTGCGGGTCGCGGTCGCCATCGCGGTACGCGGCGTAAGAGGGAGGAGCGCGCGTCGCCGTGAGCGGTGAGAGGACGGAAAATGAACATGGGCAGCCCGAACACCTAAGTGTAAGTGTAAGTGCATGTGGGCGGTTACGAGCCGCCTTCGTATCGGTCCCGGGAGAACTGCCCCTATTTTAAATTTGGCCAAAAATTACTTAGCCATGAACAGAACCCCGCGCGCCCACCGTCGTCGGCGGCGACACTCTCCGGTCCTTCTATCGGCACGGTGATGCGATCGGCGCGCGAGTCGATCGAGGGTGAGACTGAGGGTGAGAGTTCCACCTCTTCCCTGCCTCGCCCTACTCCTCTTTCTTGGACTCTTCCTCGGACTCTTTCTTGGACTCTTTCTTGGACTCTTTCGCCTTCACGACCACTTTCTTGTGCGCTTTCTTCATTTTCGCCCCTTTCTTCTCCTGCCACTCGTCGACGAAATCCTCGAGGAGGCCGCGATAGAGCTTGCGCGAGCGCGGGCCGTGCTCGAGACAGATCAATTTGAGCTTGATCTTCTTCTTATTTGGCAGTTCGCGATCGGACCCGTCGCGGCTCATTTCCCACGCGCGCCAATACCGGAGGCTCTTGACCGTATCGCCGCATTTCTCACACCGAAAGAAGAGGTCGACGGCGTCGTCCTCCCATTGGTCCTGCTTATCGGGATCGAGGTGATAATAATGCTCGTGCTTCTCGCCCTCCATCTTTGCGCGGAAGTGGTCCCCTTTCCGCTTCAATTTCTTGAGATAGATCGGCTTATTGCATTTCGGACATTCTTTCGGAAGGGTTTCGACCTCTTTTGGCTCCTTTTTCTGGAACATCATTATCACTCCACATTTCATCGGTTGGAAATCGACGAAAACGACCCCATGACGGTTGGGACCGCGGGGGAGCATCGCGGGTCCGAGACTTAAACCTTGTCCCATTCATCCCGCCGTCCGTTCCGTTCTATTGGCCCTGTACGATCGGGGGTAAGCGATCTGTAGCGACGGATGAACGATCCATGCGTGATCGCCACCCAGCCAGCCAGCTTAGTGTTAAGTCAATGCTATAATGTCGGGATAACCCCGCCCACCCTGTTTCATCCACGTCGCGCCACACAGCAGAGCTGTGGCGGCGTTTTAGGACAGAAGTCCAGAGAAGCGCACAGGAAGCCACAGGAAGACGATGGATGATGGATGGGGGATCTGCTATGGCCTCGAAGAGCAGGGGGAGCGAGCCAGGAAGGAAGGAAGGGATAGGAGAGCCGTCCACGACGCGCCACACAGCAACGCTGTGGCAGCGTCTCTGGACAGAAGTCCAATGAAGCGCACACAAAGCCACACGAAGACGATGGAGGATGGATGGGAAATGTCCTATAGCCTCGAACAGCAGGGGGA
>CAZSUE010000405.1:0-5056 GCA_964609045.1 uncultured archaeon
GGAGACGGAAGTACGATCCCTCGAGGAGATCGCCGCGCTCGATCGCGCACACCCCATCGACCTCGTGCCGACCTTTCTCGGCGCGCATGCGATACCGCCGGAATACGACGGTAGGGGCTCCGCCTACATCGACATGCTCATCGAGGAGGTGTTACCCGTGGTCGCAAAGCGGGGCTTGGCTGAGTTCTGCGATGTGTTCTGTGAAAAGGGCGTCTTCTCGGTGGCGGATTCGCGGCGGCTGCTCGATGCTGCCAAAAAATTTGGGCTGACCCCGACCGTGCATGCCGACGAGATCGTGCGGCTCGGTGGTGCAGAGCTCGCCGCCGAGGTCGGTGCCGCATCGGCGGCGCATCTCATGCAAGCGTCGGATGCGGGTCTCGACGCGCTTGCCGAGGGCGATGTGGTGGGGACGCTCCTTCCGGGGACGCCGTTCGCGTTGATGGAGACGACCTTCCCCGACGCGCGGAAAATGATCGAAAAGGGGATCGCGGTGGCGCTCTCCACCGATCTGAACCCGAACTGCTGGTGCGAGTCGATGCCGTTCATGATGGCGCTGAGCTGTTACCGGATGAAGCTGACACCGGCGGAAGCGCTGGTTGCAGCGACGATCAATGCGGCGGCGGCGATCGGTCGAGCCAAAGAGGTGGGGAGCCTCGGAATTGGGAAGCGTGCTGATTTTCTCGTGCTGGATGCGCCGAGCTACGAGTTCATCCCGTACCGTTTCGGTATGAACCCGGTGGCAGCGGTGGTGAAAGGCGGTCGGCTGGTTGTTGTACCATACTCGAGCGGCGTCAATGGATAATATATAGGTGCGATCGTCGCTTGCATCGCGCCTTCCATTGCGCACTACATTGTACTATATTATTATACTATTCCACCGGATCAGAGCAACGGCGGCGGTACCTCGCATTTGCCAATACTTCCCACGCATCGGACGCATCGGACGCATCGGACGCATCGGCACGGTCTGGTCAGGTGTTACGAGGGCATGAACTTATCCAGGCTGTAGCGCTCCTCGACACGCTCCTTATAATAGTCCGCGATCTTCATATAGTCGCCGTAGACCTTCGCGCCGTTCTCCATCCCGAACATCTCGCCGAAGAAATCGACACGGTTCATATATTCGCGATGTTCGCGATCGTTGGGGCGCACCTTCTTCGTGGGCAGAACATCCTTGCGCTGGCCGACGAGCACCCGCGAGGGCTTGAACAGTTTCTTGTTCATGACATATCCGCGCGAATAGACCTTCATCACGACACCGTCGCCGGCCTTGGGGTGTTTCACCACACGCAGCGCATGATGCAGCCGCGGGTCGAACTTCTTCCCCTTCGCTTTGATCGGTTTCAACCCCACCTTCGCCATGAGCCGATGGATCACCTTCAGCGCGCTCTTCGACACGGCCAGCGTCCGTTTCCGTGACGGGAGCGTCTTTTTGATCGCCCGTTCCAATGCGAGTATCTCTTTTAGCACCATCTTGGACCATTTCGCGATGCCCGGCGTGATCTTATTAAACGGCACCTCATCGTGGAGCTTTTTCAGTTTTTTATGGATGAGCTTCACACCTTTCAAATAATCGTTCAGCTTACACTTTTTCTTGAGAAAGAAATAGCCTTTCTCGACGCAGTCCACAATGTCCAGCACCTCTTCGATCAGCTTCTTCTCGCGCTTGTTCATAAGCGTCCCCAGCAGATGATAGCCGAGCGGTGATATAATCCTTTTGTGGGACCTCCGCATCGGTATGGCACATTCATTCAAGCGCGCGTTCACCACCCGCCCATGAAAAGTCACCCGCCGCGAAGAGAATGAATAACATTTCCTAGCATTTTAAAATATGTAGCTAGTGTTGGTGGGCGCCGAGAAAACGATTTCTCTAGTGGCGCATAGCGGGCCCGTTGGCCTCTGGCACCACATATGGCTGAAATCGGCCATGTGCCATACTGTAGATCGACACGAACACGAACACGAACACGATCACGAGTAGGCGGAAAAGTGCCGAGTATGCCATATGGCGCGGTTGCGCCACCAGGCATGAGTGCGCTTTACAGCTCGGGTAAACATTACTCCGAGACCGCCACAGCGGCCTCAGTTCGGTCCTTTGGGTCCTCGCTTATCTGTTTGAAAGAAAACGGGACGATATCGACCAAGAGGGCACCTCGATGCGATCGTGGGTCGGTCTTCAATTTCCGCCCTCGAAATCGCGATGGCGGTCGCGATGCGTGGCAGTCGCCGGCACTTGAAGTAAAAAGGATCCGATTATCCGAACCTGCTCCCCTCTTCCTCGACCTTCAATACGCGATGGCCGCGCATATCGAGCTTCGCAGACCGTTTTACCACGCTTTTCAATTGGATCTGGGTCAGATCCTTGTCCTCGCAGATGTCGCCGGCAAAGCGTCCGCCCTTCTCGATCATATCGAGGATATCGCACTCGAGCGTATCGTATTTCTCATCGTCCATCATCGCCACCGAGAGGACATCGCTGATCTCGGTCACGGGACAGGACGTATTGATGTGAAAGGACATATAATAGGTGTGATATGCCTTTTCCTGCTTATTATCGTGTGACGACTGCCACATCGTATCGACCAGCTTCATCTTCTCGAAGATCGGCAAGGCCTCGCGCCCGTCCTCCCCAAAGTCGTCCTCGATCTCTTGCGCCGTACACCAATCATTAACCACCCGCTGGAAAACTTTACGCTTAACCTCGGTATCGACCGCGCGAAGCATCGGGACAAGTTCCGTCGGGTCATTGATAACTTTGATACGCTTCATCGAAAACTCCTTCTCCCGAATACCATTCAAAATTAATAAATCTGTTTGTAGCCCCGCCATCTTTTCGAGGTACTCTACCGCACTATGCGAAGGGGGGGGTATGATCAGGTGACGACACCCACTGGATTAGCGTTTCAATCGATCGCGGCGCGGTGCGGGCCCTGCGCTGCGGAGCTGTTGGAGGTGGCTGGCCCCGGGACCGCGTCGACGTCGACGTCGACGCGTGCGGCGGCGGAGGAGCAGCACCACGGCGACGGCACCAACGACGGCCACGACGGCCACGACGGCCACGACGGCGATACCGACGGTCGAGAGGTGACCCCCGCTCGTTGGCTCTGGGCTCCGTCCACTCTCTGTCGCCCTGTGTGGGGGCGGGATGAAGAATATACCGATGCTGGTCGCATAGTGCTCCTCCGTATCCAGGAACTGCTGGAGGTCGGACCCGCTCATGCTTGTGTTGGACATGACCGGATAGCCGTCGACGCTCATGGTGATATTTCCCGTCTGTGTGACCCGCCAGGTAAAGGAGAGCACCGCCGAGCCGTTGAGCGGGAGGTCGGTATCGTTGATCGATAGCACTTCGCCGTTGATATGCGCCCTCGTCACCACCATTGGTATCGCACACCGCCCACGATTCTCGATGACGAGGCTGAACGCCACCCTCTCCCCCTCGGTGAGATTGAACGATTGGCGCTCGTCCGGTGCGATGCGATATGCAATGCCGGGGACGAAATGCGCCGAGATGGATGAGAGCGCAAGTTTGGGATGACAGACGCGAACGGTTACGGTGGAATTGAACATCACGCCCGGTGCAGCCCGGGGTCGGACGGAGACCGTGATCGGATAGTTCCCCGGCGGAGCGTCCACTGGGACCCCGATATCGATGGCGACACGCTTGGTACGGTTGAAAAGGAGAAGTTGCGGCGGCGGTACGATCCGATGCCACACTGCGGTTCCAACCCCGGTGGCGTTCAGATCGATGTCATAGAGCGAATCGTCGTTGCCGCGGTTCTCCAGCTCGAGCGCGAACCGTTCGAGCTTATATTCGGTTCCCTCGAAATGAACGGTCTGGCCACGAGAAGAGCTCGTATCCACGGTGCCCGTCTTTCCCGTTGGCCAGTGAAGGCGAACCGACCAGCGGGTGGCTACGGTAACGCTCATACTGGTCTGGAAACTGGTATTGGCATCGATTTGTTCAGCGGTGAGGAGACATTGCACATTTTCTGCACGGGCGTTCATCGGGATGGCCACCCGACAATGCACCAGTTGGGTATCCCCGACATCGAGTGTCAACAATGCGGGCGTGACCGTGGCGGTCCAATTCCACAGCGCGACCATCGTGGCATGGAGTGTGAACAGCGCCGGCACATTGCTATGATTGCTTACATTCACCGTGAGCGACGCGTTCATTCCCGGTTCGAACCCGCCATCGAGTTCCGAGACCGTCTCGAATCCCAGCTCATAATAGGGTTGGACACGGTAGCTGACCTCGAAATCCAACGTCCAGTTCGCTCCCAATGTGAATTGCAGTCCGAATGTCACCGTGGAGGGCGGTACGGTCTGCGGGACGATGAACGAGAGTTCTAATCGCGTTGTTGCACCCGCCGGGAGCGCGGTCGCGTTGAGCTCGGTCCATGTTGGCCAATCGGGGCCGAAGAGAAGCGCGACGGTAACCGGTGCTTCTCGTGCATTGCCGCGGTTCTCGATTTGGAACCAGCGGTAGACATCGCCCGCTGACACGCCCTCGCCGTTCTCAGCATCGAGTGGGACGATGCCGAGGTCACGGACACGTTGCGTCGTCGTGGTCACCGTTGCGTTGGCCGCGGCTGACCAATTCGCGTTCGTCGATGCGTTCGTCGCACGCGTCCACAGCGTCAGCGTGCAATGTGCGGCGGCCCCCGCTGACGCCGTCGGCGGAACACGATGCCAGACGGAGAACATGGTCATATATGCTTCTGTTGGATCGGAGGCTGTGAAGGTCGCATTCTCGGGACCTGCGCGCCAGCCGTCCGAACGGTTCGTCGTCGCTGCCGTGTATCGGAACTCGAACGCGCTAACATTTCTTCCAGCATCGATCCCGACGGTGAAATTGTAGGTGATGTTCGCGTTCGGGGGTGCGGTACGGTTCGATGGCGCAGTGAGTGTGATGCCAAGGGCATCTGTTTTTGATTCTTTTTGCGCATTTTTTGCGGCTCCTTTTCTTGGTTTTCTTGTTATTTCGGTTGCTTACCTTTTTTATAACAAGAGAACAAGAGAGTTGTCCAGCAGAAAATGCGCTTTTTTTGTC
>CAZSUE010000406.1:0-5047 GCA_964609045.1 uncultured archaeon
CGACGCTGGACCGATCAAAGATCGTTCTGTGCAGATGAAGAAATCTCTTCATCGTACAGAGCAAAACGCAGTTTTGATCTAGTACCGGGAGCAAGTGTGCTCGCTGGTCCTGACTACTGCAAAGCAGTATGGGCAATTCGGTTCATTCGATGGTGTTTTTGCCACCGCGTATGCCCCCATTCATCGTCGTTTTGCCCATGGCGCGGGTGCCATCCATTCGTTGCTGTTTTAGCCCCCGTCACAAGGGGCCCAGCCCGTTCGTTGCGTTTCAGCCAAGACATACAAAGCGCGACTCATGTTATGGTGCAGTGAGTACGGCGACTTAGGGGCCATCTTAGCCCTACCCATTCGGGTTCGAAATTATTACACTATAAAGGGCGCATATTTCCAACGGATGAATGAAGCGATAGCCGCCAAATGATTCTTGCACACCAAACATTTTTAACTTTCTACTTCTATAATATAAGTGTTGAGGACAAAACTTAGATAGAATAACCGGTGATCATTTGACAGCATATCACATTCAAGCAGTCGAGGAATCGCAGGTCATCACGCTCGAGCTCCTATCGGAGGCGATCCAGAACGAGATGGGGCTCGACGAGGACGCTGCGAACAATACCGCCGAATATATCCTGAATTTCTTCGGGTACGACACTGAGATCCTCGATAATATTCTCCGACCCAACGATCGGTCGGTCTTTTACCTCCTCTACGACGTCGGTCTCTTACGCACCACGCAGGAGAACGCAGTTCTCGACACCGGCCGTAACTGGCGGATCTTTTACTGGATCCTCGCCGAGGACCGCATCATCGAGAGCGCCACGGAAGAAGAGGACGAAGAGGACGAGATCTCGGTCTACGATATGATCTCCACCGAAGAATGGTTCCAGCACTGATCCAGATAGATGTTTTTCGGGACAGTGCCCGGGCTGGCAGCCAATAGAACCAGCAACGGCGCCGTTCAAATGCCATGCCGCAGAATGGGTCCCTTCGGGCATACGCCACGTCTCGCTGCGCTCGACGACGATCCACGGAAACATCTGCGGTGATCTCCGTGCTGCGATGCCCGATACTTCGAAGAATTTCGGGAAGACTGCCAGTGCCGAAGGCACTATGGCGTATTCTGCGACCATTGGCGGAGGGGAAAGTTGTGGCTCCGCCAATGCGTCGAGGCTCTCTCTTGTGACAATACGAAACAAAACCTCATTGATGAGGTAAGTAAGTATGTGAAGGGCTATTTGTTTCAGGATAGAGCATGTCTCATTAGTCGTAAGCCCCCCCATAAACGATCATACATCGGACAAAAAAGGTGTAATTCGCCGATCGCAGCCATTCTAGGCCTCGATCTCTGACATATAAGACACTCTCGATCGTATAGAAAAATGTATAGTTGTCCACGCATTACCGGGAGTTTAGGAGACGACCCCAACGGTTTCGCGAA
This sequence comes from uncultured archaeon, assembly GCA_964609045.1. Lineage (GTDB taxonomy): Archaea > Thermoplasmatota > Penumbrarchaeia > CAZSUE01 > CAZSUE01 > CAZSUE01. The sequence goes on from CAZSUE010000406.1 coordinate 1,442, forward strand.
CGATACGATCGGTTGATCGATCGATCGGGACGCGAACCGAGGTGCGTTTGTTCCGGGAGAGGGTATTATCCTCCGATTCCTCTATTCTATGCTCCCCACTGTATTCATCATGCTTATTTCCGTTCTATTTTGCTATTCACTGCTCAAGGCGTCGCGGTCGAAACAGAATATTGTGCTGAGCGTCTTCATCATCAGTTTCTTTTTGAACCTTCTCTTTGCCACGCTCGGCGCGGCCCAGCGCGACCCAGCAACGGCATTGTTCTATGTGCGGCTGTCGAATATCACGATCCCAACCATTTTTGGTGCAGGGTTCCATTTCCTCGCCGTCTATCCACGACGGAAATGGATATTCAATAAATGGTCGGGCAGTTGGCTCCTCTGTTATCTTCCCTTCGCACCGCTCTGGTATACCTTTATCGATACCCGGCTCGGGATCATCTCGGTGAAGATCACCGAGACCGGAGTCAACTCGGTACGGCATCCGTTCCAGCTCATCTTCACCGTGCTGGGACTGATCATCGGCATCGTTGTGCTCGTCATCGATTATCGATTGGCAGCGAAACACAAAGCGAAAGCAACCAACACCATCGAGTACGGGATGTACCGTACGGTGAGCCTCGGACTGGCGTCGCTCGTCGGCGGGAGCCTCATGGGGTATCTCTTAATGATCTTATTCAGGATCACGATGGCCTTTATCATACCATTTTCGTTCTTCGCCATGCTCCTCTTCTTCAGCTTTTCGCTGTTGAGATACCAGCTCTCGAACCTGCGTGGGAGGGCCGTCGAATTGACTGCGGGCTTTTCGGCGATGATCGTCCTCGCAAGCGCCGGGATGATGATCATCGTCAATGCCCATCGCGTCTCGGCGGTGGACGATATCATCCTCTTTATTGTCGGGCTCTCCACCACTGGTGCTTTGATACTGTTCTTCTATCCGCTCCGCGAGGCGTTGACGCGGTTCCTCGAATGGTTGGCGCCGGAGTTCGAAAGTGGGAGGGGGAAGGAATACGAGCTCGATGAGATCTACCTCATCAATTGTATCGATGGATTGGTAATGTACCATTACGCAACGCTCGTTGAGGCCGATCCCAACGATGCCCATTCCAAAGCGGAAAAGACCGAAGAGGAAGCGGGTGTGAATGTCGTCGGTGGCATGTTGACCGCTGTCGTAGAGTTCTGTAAAGAATCGCTCAATATCGAGGACCGCGATTATCTCCGCGTCTTGCGCTTCGGCTCGAAAAAGATCATGATCGAGCACGGCGAGGATGTCTATAGTGTGGTGGTGGGTACCGGCGAGGATAATGGAGAGGTATCGAATTTGCTCCAAGAGACGCTCGGGCGGTTACAGAACCAACATCGACGACAATTGGAAGCATGGGATGGTGATATGGGGTCGTTGCCCGATTTCACGCCCTACTTCGCGCCACTGATCAGCTATTCGGGAACAGGAGCGGACCAATGATGACGCAGATCGAGAGGGAATTGGACGATCGTATATCTTTGGAACCGGTCCATCGTCCATCGGATGAGTTCGCTGATCGAATAGAAATATAATGATGTGTTCCGATGCAAGGCTCGTCCTCCGAAGATACAAAAATCCACTCGACGATCGCACATATTATTGTGGTATTCGTCATTTCCAGCGTCGGAATGATGATCGTTGTCTCCTTTAAGGATCTCTTTTCCATCGACGGTCCAGAACTCTTTCTCGTGGGCGTGATCGCGTTCTCGGTGCTTCTCTTTTTCTATGACGATCTGCACACACTCTTTACCGTTCTTCTCGGCGCGCTCACCCCGTCCTCGAACGACGATCTCGCCAACTATGAGATCGAAGAGATCTATCTCATATCCACCGCCGAGGGCAACATCCTCTATCATTACGCAGCACTGGTCGATCATCCGACCCAGCGCGCGTCCTATGAAAATGGAGAGAGCGATACAGACCCGGATATCATCGACGGCATGCTCACCACCGTTCAAGAGTTCTGTACGGACTCGATGAAGATCGATGAACGCGATCAATTGAATGTATTGCGTTTCGGTTCCAAAAAGGTGTTGATCGAGCACGGTGAGAGCGCATATATCGTTGTCATTGGCAGGGGCGAAGACGACGGGGAAGTATTGGAGCTGATACAACAGATCCTATCACGATTGCAGCGCCAATACGGAGATCTACTGGATGAGTGGGGCGGCGATGGTCACGGCGATGATGATCGCGGCGCGCGTCCCGATCTCACGCCCTTTTTCGCACCGATCCTCGGGTATTCATGATCAAACCTCCATTGATCTCGAACGACCCCTCATGTGGGTATAGGGAGTCTATGCGGCACGAGGTCGGGGGTGGCTGCCGTTTAGATTTAAACTATATCGAGTTGAGTTGAATTACTCTAAAATGGTTTCGGCTAGGCTAATCCAATTTAAGTTGAGCTGAATTGAGCTGAGCTAAGTCACATGAGCCACGCGCTGGCCAGGAACCAGATACCGAATGCAATGAAGAGCGCACCGCTCCCGATCTTCACCCACCGTTCCGGGAGATGCCGAAGGAGGGTCACCCCCACCAGGAGCCCGATCGCGGTGACAGCAATAAACGCGGCGAGCGATCCGAAAAAGACCGCAAGCGGCGCGGCGGTGCTCGCCGTCAAGGTGATCACCGCCACCTGGGTCTTGTCACCGAACTCCGCGGCGACGGTGAGCGAGAAGCTCGCCCCAAAGGTCGACCACGGCGACGAGCGGGAGCCACGCTCCACCGAGCGCCCGGAAGCGTCCACCGGGTCGCGACAGCCGCATTGGGCCGCGGTGGCATCGCGACGCCCCGTCACCTCCCGCTCATCGCGAACCAGTGTCCAGACCCCAAAGACGAGAAACGCGATCCCCGCGATGAGTTCGATATAGAACGGCGGGAGAATGCGAAACACTACCACCCCGAGCGCAATGCCGACACCGGTCACCGCAGCCAGTGCTGCGACCACGCCGCAAAAGACCGGGCGCCATTGGTAGCGGCATCCCAGCGACATCGTCATCAACTGGCTCTTGTCCCCGACCTCGGCGAGGAAGATCAGCCCGAACACGGTGGAGAACACGACCAGCGTCGACATGGAGCATACCATCCACGATCGTGAATGATATAGTTTGCCCCATGGACCGATCGAACCCACAGCACATTCTCAATAGACATCCATTCGTCGCCATCGCGGTCCTCCCATAACGATCCACACGAGAACTGCGCGGGAGCTGCGCGTCGAAGAGAATGAGTCTGATTCGATGTCGATCTCGACGGTATCGTTCATAGCGTGGCGTTTGGGATGTGTTAAACAAACAGTGCCTGAACATGCGTATCGACTCAATAGAGAAGGTTGAACGCGGAGTAAAGGCACGGGAACGGCATAGAAATAACGAAGAGGCAACAATAAATTGGCAATTCACAATTGAATTGAAGATGCAAGAATCAAATTGCCCGGGCTTTTCCCGACGATCAAGAGTTGACTTGACATTAGAGCGCATGAGCATGTGCATTACCCGCCTCATGCCGACCGAGTCGCTCCCGTATCCCGCCCGTATCCCTCCCGCCGCTGCAGCGCGCGCGACCCATCGCCTCCGCTCGCACTC
>CAZSUE010000407.1:0-5032 GCA_964609045.1 uncultured archaeon
CGCCCTCTTTTCTCACCGGCACGGTCAATTTCGCGATCAGGTCGTCCACCGGCTCCGCCTCTTCGGCTGCCGCCTCGTCGCGTTCATCGCGCGCACCTTCTTCGCCACCCTCGGCTTCCGTCGTTGTCGCGGGCGGGGTCGTTGTCGCGGGCGGGGTCGGGGTCGGCGGTGCTGTCGCGCGTTCATGGGCATCTTCAGGGGCCGTCATCTGCGGTTTGGGTGCGCCCAGTTCCTCGATGAGCGCATCCTTCGACGGACGCTCGGCTCCCGTTGGTGGTATGGGCACTGGTCCCAGTGTGGCTTCCTCTTTGCGTTCCGGTCCTTTTTCCGGTTCCGGTTCCGGTGTCGCTTCCGGCGCTGGCTCCTCCCGTTTTACCGACAGCCCCTTCCGACCGATGGAGAGGTGATGGTACTGATCGTCGAACTTGGTCCCCGAAAGCGAGAGTATCCCGATCTTGCGCTCGAACTGGTCGCCTCGCCGGGCGCGTTCGATGTCGATGGTGCCGTCGAACACCTGCCGGAGCGTGGCGGAGTCGTGCCCTTCGGAATCGAGCGTGAAGATCGCGGTAATATTCTCCTTTTTGAACTTCGCGCGGAGTTTTTGCGCGAAGGAATAGATCTCGGTGGAGGTGAAGGTGTTGAGCGCGGTGGTCAGGATATGCACCACGGCGCGCTTGGTCGGCGATTTCGAGATCATGCGGATCGCCTTATTGGTGGCGATCCCGAGGTTGGAGAGGATCTTCGAACTCTTGATGATGGCGCCGTCGGCCTCTTCCTCCACGCCGATGATCCGCTCGCGCTGGTACGAGTACCAATCGACGACGACCAGCTTCCCCTCTTTCATGAACCGCCTACTCTTGATCTTGATATCCTTGAGCTGGCGCTCGAATTCCGACGGCGAGATGCCCGAGAGCATGACCAGCGCGGAATCGCCGAGGTTGAGCCCGGCCTTGATGAACTGGTTCACGAAGAGGTCGAGCTCGGTCCCTGTGGGCCCCTGAAGCAATATCGACGACCCGCGGGGGATGCCGCCGTTGAGGAGCGGGTCGAACCCCGGCACACCGCTCTTGACCCTCTTCGCCAGCGAGCCTTTGAGGATGATATTGAGTATCCCCAGTTGCTCGGGGAGCTCCTCGAACTCCTTGAGCACCTTCATGATCACCTTCTTGGCGTTGTTCTGCGCATTATAGCCCCCCAGCGTGAAGCTGGCGAGATCGACGAAGGTGTTGAATATCTCGGAGAGCGTCTCCACCTGCTCGCGCGTCTTTCGGCCCTTGATCTTGAGCACCACATCGCCGACATCGGAGATATGGAACTCCTTGAGCAGCGATCTCTCGTTCACCAGCATCTTCGCTTTCTGCTGGTAGATCCGCAGATCGGGTTTGTTCAGCGGGTCCTTGAGGTATTCGGTGAAGAGGGTCTGGAAGATGAGGATCAATCGATCCTTTGGGGCGAGGTGCCGGATCTTTATGATGTCCACCGTGCCCTCGTCCTCGGCGAGGAAATCTGGAAGATAACGGTTGAGTTCGAGCCGTTTGATATCTTTGGAATGGTCGTGAAGGAACTTGAGCACCAGCGGTTCGATGCGGTCCTTGGCACCAAGTGCGCCGATGAAGCTGGTGAGGAAATTATGGATCGATTCGAGGAACGCCGAGAGCGCCTTCACCGACGCGACCGTATCCGGCATCTTGCAGTCGATCTTGTAGTCCTCGGTGAGGGTAAGGTGTTCCAGCATGGGGTAGTCGTTGATCTGGCGCCGGATACCCGCGTTCAACATCGGGACGTCGAGCACGCTACGGTTCTCGGTGATGATCGTCTGAAGGAGCTCGACGAATAACTCCACACGGTTCGGGGAAGCTGACGATGATGCCATTATCAATTCGCGACCTGGTTATATGGTTGGCCGGTATTAAGCAATGCCTCGGTCTTGGTCCGTCTCTATGCGATAATGTGAACTATTTCCTTCTCTTACCGACATTCCAGCCGGAGTTTAGTTTTTTCTCAGAAACCCAGGTACTGTCGTGACAGTATTCTTGGAAGATTCGATCGTTATCTTCCGTGCCACCCCAGACTTTATTGAAACTATGATATATTAAATTTAACGCTCGGATGCGATCGGATGGTCTCATATTCATGGTGGGCCATGGAATCGGCGGACGGGTCAATAACTGTCGTACACAGATCGGGAGAGGGTGCTTCACCTTTATATATCCAGACGTCAAAAGATTGATATGATCGAAAAATGATGTGCCGGTCCAGTCATCCAGTATGTCTGGCACCCCATGGGAGGGACCGAATTGCAAAAAACACGATCGTTACCCCATCGACTACGGACCGATACCGATACCGATCGCGCCATCACACCGGTGGTGGCCACCGTCCTTATCATCGCAATGCTGCTGATCATCATCGGGGTATTCTACATTTGGGTCTCCGGCGTCATGCACACCGGCGGGCTGAACAAGCAATCGACGCCCGCGGCGATCTTCGCGCTGCATAACTCCGACGACACCATCGAGGACAACGACCCGAACGACCAGCTCGCCACCGTCACGCTCGACGAGGGTTCGCTCCTCCTCAGCGAGATCGAAGTGCTCGTCTCGCACAACGGCGATCTCTACGCGCGCTACGATCTGGGCCCAGACGCCGTCGTCCCCAATAGCGACGAACCGGAGTACTGGAATGCCGGCGAGTCGCTCGTGGTCGAAGAGGGCGCGCTGGACGACTCGCTCCTCGACGACGGGAACTGGTCCAGCGAGGATTTCTACATCAGGGTCAAGTACAATCCCACGGACAAGATCATCTATTCGGACGAGGTCACGCTGGAAGGCGCAGTTCCGTCCCAATATGTCGGCCCGCGCGATATCAGCGGCTACTGGAAGCTCAGCGTGGATGTGGAGATGTACTGGTGGGAAGCGCCACAGAACGAGAGCGTCGTCTACCTCAACCTCAGTGATGGCAGTCTCTCGGGGATGAGCGCGCTCGGCGCCATCACCGGCAGCTACGACCGCACCGCCGGGACCATCGATTACCAGTTCGGTAACGACACCTTCGGTATCGCGGGCACCGCAGCAATCGACGGAAGTTCGAATTCGTTCGTCGGCGACGCCACACTCACCGAGGACGGCGGCACCGAGGCGTTGACGGTGCGGTTCGAACCGATCGCGCCCGCCGGAACATTGACACTCAACGCCGGTCCAGACCCGATCGTGGATGCCACCCAGGCCTTCCTCCGCGTCAACGGCCGTGTTGACGATGTCGTGTATCCGTACGAGATGGCGCTCTCGTATGTGAACGAGACCGCTTTCGCCCAGCTCCTCATCGATCGACCATGGGAGCTGAACCGTTCTGAAACCTCCGATACGGAGAGCTATGACGCGAACGAGACGCTCGGCGTGACGCTGACCTACCTCGAAGCCGAGACCGATCCAGGTAGCGGGGGCTCGTTCGTGGGGCTGCCCGTGGAGACCGGGTCGCGGTTCAATGTCACAATATATGATCGCACCGCGTTCGAAGGCGACTACCAGCTCAATTGCTCCCTCGAGGGGCAAGACCTGAACCTCACCGGCACCTTCGCGCTTGAGTATGATCTCGTTCGGCTGCCCGAGAACTTCGTCGACGCATGGTCGCATAATAGAACGGACGATGCAGATGACGATTATATCGTCTTTCGCTATTACGACCCGGACCATCGCGCAGATAGCGTGAATGTTACCGGCGACCATATCGACACCGATGATCCGATCGAACTCGAATTCGACGGTGTGCGATACTGGGACGCAAACCTCTCCGTAGGAACGCTGGAGCCCACCACCCTCCCGTTCAACTACACTTTTACGATCGAGAATACCACCAACGATTGGACTTGGACCGGTGTCGACGCCGTCTATTCGTTCCTCGATGAGTTCGCAACCGAGTTGGAGGCGTATCAGGATACGCAAGAGGGCGTTGTGAAATTCAATTGGACACCTATCGACCGTGTCGACGCCGCATATATCGTCTATCTCTCCAATGATTCGAACGGAGAACTGATATGGATCAGCAACGATGGCGAACGGGTCCAATATATCGATCAGGTCGTACTCGAGGACACGAGCTTGTTAGAGGACGGACAGACTTATTATTTCGAAGTGGTCGCCTCCATCAACGAGGCAGATGCGGAAGCGGTGTCGGTATCGACTGAGACTCTCACTTGGCAGGAACAGGAATCATCGTCAACCGTAGAGAGTTCGATGGTCAATTGAGTCTCTCCAGACCGTTGAGGAAACAATGAAAGATGGAGGTATGATCGGGTTGCCTCCCGCCCAGTGACGGTTCCCACACCTGCCTCCACATTACCCCTTTGAGTCCACTCCCCGTCAACCTACTTCAACCAACATTTAATACGCTATTAAACGATCATATGCCATATGAACTATCGTCGCCTCACCCTCGCAGTCATCATGGGCGCGGTCCTCGGCGTCTTTTGTATCATCGGCGTCGGCAACCGCATCGGCATCGACGGGAACGAACTGTTCCTTTTCGCCATGTGGTACAACCGCGTGCTCATGGGGCTCCTCATCGGGCTGGCATCGGGGATAACGTTCCTGAGGTCGAACTACGATTTCATCCCCCGCGGGCTCATATTGGGCCTCCTCGTGAGTTTGGCCATCACGTTCACCAGCGGCTTCATCGATTGGCCCAGCTTCTTTGCCGGGGTCGTCTACGGCCTCATCATCGACGGCGTCGCAACGAAATGGGGTTGAACTCGAACTTGAACGTATGAGCTATCGTTCGGATAATGTTACATGCGAGAATCCCGACGGTTTGTCAGGCTTTATGGAGGGCGTTCGAGCATGTCACAGTGTTCGCACATCTGCCATTCTTCGCTGCGCTCAGAGTCACTATCGCCTTGCGCCTTTGGCGCGAGGGAAGACTGACAGTGCGTAGCACTATGGCATACGCGAAGAGACGGATTATGCTGAATCCGATACGAACAAAACCCCGATATTAAATCTATAGGCCCGGCGGGACGCTACTTGCCTTCTTCAGC
>CAZSUE010000408.1:0-3998 GCA_964609045.1 uncultured archaeon
CCCGCCATTTGTGGTCGAAGAGCGTCTGCTCGCACGCCGCCTCGTCGGGGAACTGCCGTTCGAAATCCTCCTCGGTCCTGATCGCGATCGGGGGCTGGCAGCACATCGCGCTCACCGCCCCGCGTAAAAAGAATTGCGGTCATCGGGAAAGGGGCGGTCGTGGGCTGGTGCGCGCACGGGCGGCGCTCTCGTTGCTGGTGCTGGTGGGTGTCGCTGCATGCATGTTCCTCCATTGGTTCTGTTCGGTAAGCGCCCCGGTAATGGCACCCGGGACGCGACAATGGAAGATCGCAGTACAGCTATATAAGCTCGATCGTGGGGTCGGTGAAAGTATTCGCGCAAACGGTGTACACCATGCGCCCTATTGCTCTCTCGTGCGAGAATATCCGTCGCCCACGCCCCTTCCTTTCCTTTCCTCCCTCCCCATACCATAGATATATATGGGCGCATCAGGGTACCACGCACCTCTGCAACGGAACTGTGGACCGATGAGTGCCGAGGTGCAGCCCGATCACGATGGTCGTAATGTGCACGCCCAAACCAACGAAAATGATGGCGCACAAGAGCAGCGGCATGGTAACGGCCCGGTCCATGACCACGACGAGACGGGCGCGGGCCGTTCCAGCGCGATCTTCGAGTTCCGAACGGTAGAAAAACGCAAACTCACCCTCTCCCTGATCATTACCATCGTCGTAATGGTCGTCGAGATCGTCGGCGGGCTGCTCACCAATAGCATGGCCCTCCTCACCGACGCGGGGCATATGTTCACCCACAGCTTCGCGATCAGCATCAGTCTCGGCGCGATCCTCATCGCGCAGCGTCCGCCATGCCAGCATCGGACCTTTGGGCTGTATCGCGCCGAGGTGATCGCCGCGTTCATCAACGGCCTCTTCCTCCTCCTCGTCGTCGGGCTGATACTGTACGAGGCGATCGAGCGTATCCTTCACCCCGTCGAGGTATTTGGGTTCGAGATGCTGCTCATCGGGCTGATCGGGCTCGCAACCAACCTGACGAGCATCGCGATATTGCATGGCAGCCACAAGAAGAACATCAATGTGCGGAGCGTCTTTTTCCATATGGTAGGCGATACCGCCTCCTCCGTAGGGCTCGTGATCGCCGCGGGAGTGATCCATTATACGCACTGGAACTTCCTCGATCCCATGGTGAGCGTGGGTATCGCCGTGGTCATCCTCGTCTGGGCCGTCGGTGTGTTGCGCGAATCGGTCCGCATCCTTCTTGAGGTGGCGCCACCGGGGTACGATGTGGATACCATCGCCGCGGCGCTGAAAGAGAAGTTCGAGATCATCGACGAGGTCTCCGGTGCGCATGTGTGGGTGATCACCGTCGAGATGTACGTCTTCTATGCGCATATCACGCTCCGGAGCGATGCGCACGATCCCACCCTCGCGCAAAAGATCAACGCCTTCCTCCTCGAGCAATTCGCCATCATCGAGTCGACGATCCAGATCGACCCAGTGGATTCCGCGCATATCTGTTATTTCCGTTAGCGGTAACACAGATCTCTACCTAACCCGCTACATGAGTGCCGTGACAAACCTTTTTATAAATATGCGTGAATTTGAGACGGGGTTTGATGCTATGGTCGTAACGCTCGAGATCCTGCGTAGAAAGATCGCGGAGGAGGGGTTCGAGTGTCGACCATCTAGTCCGATCCATTGGTTCGGCTCGGACGACGATATCGATAATATGCGGTTCTATACCGATGAGATCGGATATATCGCGAAATACGTGCTCGCCAAACGACTGAGAGAGGGCTACCATATCGACCAGATCGCAGTGGTACTGGGCCGGAAGTTCCCGGAGTTCGATATCGACGGGTTCATCGACACCGAGCTGAGACGGTTCGAAAATGCCATGCGTCTCCATCGTTTGAGTGCACTCTACGGATCAACGGCGCAGGTCGCGCCCACGCTCATCGACGGCGATCCGGACTGCGAGCTCTGTCTGCAGCGTTTGGGGGCCTATCGAGAGGGCGTGGCCATCGAGGACGCGGCCAATATCCTCCCATGTCACCCCGGTTGTCACCATGTCTGGACCCTATTGGACCACCGGCGCGAGACCCAACCGTCACACCGTGGCCAGGACGCAGTTGCGCAGGACGAGCGCGCGCCCTCCACACCGGTGCTCCAAACCGCCGTAGACTATGATAAGCGCCAGATCTATCGTGCCGCGCTCAAGCAAGCGCTGGATGACGGGTTGATCACCAGCGACGAACGCGCCATCCTCGAACGGCTCAGGGAGACGCTCCAGATCTCCGATCTCGAACACGACGAGATCATCAACGAGATGCTGCCCATGGGCCAGCTCGCGTTCTATTTCAACGAGGAACTCCTCGCGCGCATCCTCGCCGCCGACGACGATTCGGTCGTTTCCCCGGACGAAGAGGATATGGGGTTCCTCATCGGGCGGCGCCAGCGGTTCGGGCGCTATGTCTATACGGTGGTCGAGGAGGCGATATCGGCGAAATACTCACGTGAGACGCTCGAAAGCATCGATTTCGGGGTGCGGCTCGTGGGGTGGTACCATATCTTCACCCGCGCCGTGGATGGGCTGCCCAAGACCGACGGGGACGTGCTCCGGTATATGATGACCGAGCCGTACCAGTGCTGCCTCATCATCAGCCGCAAGCGTCCTTCGATCGCGTGCTATCACTGGAAAGAAGACACGATCCTCGCCGCACCGTTCGCCGTGTTTCGGCCCGAGGAAGCGTACCTCGCACCGAAGCGTAAACCGCAGAGAGCGACGAAAAAAGAAGGGGACACAAGAACGGCGGTACCTACCATCGTCGACGGTGAAAAGGCCTTCCAGATCTCCGATATCTTCCTCATCTACCACGACGGATGCCTCATCAGCTATGTCACCTCGGGGTCGGGGTTGAAAGGCGATATGGACTCCGATATCGTCAGCGGGATGCTGACCGCGATCAATAACTTCGTCGCCGATACATTCGAGACCTCCGGTGGGATGATCAAGACCCTCCAGTACGGGCAGTTCAATATCTATATCGAACGCGGGGTCCAAATGTATCTCGCATGCGTCTTTTCCGGCGAGCCGAAGGGCAATTTCCGGTGGAAGATGCGCAAGATCCTCATCGATATCTGGGACGAATACAAAGTCTATCTCAAACACTGGTCCGGTGATGTCAACGAACTCGAGGGCATCGATGATATGCTCCGCGAGCTCATCGTCCACGCAGAGTAGGCTACCATAGACAAGAGTTGGCCGAGAGCCACACCCGAGCTGATCATGAAGAATAATTCGTGGACTCGGACCCTTGTGGGCGGAATAGATACGATACGGTAGGGTACGGTAGGGTACGGTATGGTATGGTACGGTACGGTACGGTAGGGTACGGTAGGGTACGGTATGGTATGGTACGGTACGGTACGGTACGGTACGGTACGGTACGGTACGGTACGGTACGGTATGGTATGGTAATGCGCAGGAGGTGAGATCGGCGGCCCGTCCTTCTGCTAAACGAAAATGCTCGCGCCCTTATATGGTAAGGGGTAAGGTGAAGTAAGATAAGGTGAGGTAAGATAAGGTGAGGTAAGGTAGGGTGAGGTAGGGTAGGGTGAGGTAGGGAGAGGTTCTGCCGAGCGATAGACAGATAGACAGATAGGCAGATAGACAGACAGACAGAACGGCCGCTGGCACAACGCTGGCTGGCCAATGACGCGCTCTATCTTACGAACACATTCACACTGGCCAGCGCGATGCGATACCACGCACTACCCCAAAACACAATGTTGCGCACTACCGGTCGCATGCATTATTATGATGTGGGAGTGGGTTATTGCCCGATCTCCTGCTTGCGCAGCACCTTCCGCTTGATCTTACCGCTGATCGTCTTTGGCAGCTCGGTGACGAACTCGATCTCTCGCGGATACTTGTACGGCGCGGTCACGCGCTTGACATGATCCTGGAGTTCCTTCACCAGCTCGTCCGAGCCGTCGTGGCCCGGCGCGAGGATGATA
>CAZSUE010000408.1:4008-5030 GCA_964609045.1 uncultured archaeon
CGGATCTCGTCCGGTACGCCGATCACCGCGCTTTCCGCCACCGCTTCGTGCTCCTGGAGCGCGGACTCCACCTCGAACGGACCGATGCGGTACCCTGACGCCTTGATCACATCATCGGCACGGCCGACGAACCAGAAATAGCCGTCCTCGTCCTTGTACGCCTTGTCGCCGGTATAGTACCAGTCGCCGTCGAACACGGTCTGCGTCTTCTCCTCGTCGCGCCAGTAGCCGTGGAAGATGCCGGGTGGATGCTCAGGCTTCACCTTGACGGCGATATGCCCTTCCTCGCCAACAGGGACCGGTTCGCCCGTATCGTCGACGATCTCGACCTCGTGCCCCGGCGTGGGCTTGCCCATGCTCCCCGGTTTGATCGGGAACGATTTGTGGTTCGCAACGAGCGCCACCGACTCGGTCTGGCCATAATAATCGTAGATATCGAGCCCGGTGTGCTCCTTCCAGATCTTGATCACTTCCGGATTGAGCGGCTCGCCCGCGCTGAGGCTGTGCTGCAGCTCGGAGAAATCGTACGCGGTGAGGTCGCAGTTCGTCACCATCATCCGATAGACGGTGGGTGGTGAGCAAAAGACCGATACACCGTACTTATCGAGTATCCCGAGGGCGGTATCAGGGTCGAAACGGCCGGACATCGACCATTGCAGCACGGTGGCACCGGTGATCCATTGCCCGAATAGCTTTCCCCAGGCGGTCTTGGCCCAGCCGGTATCGGCGATGGCCCACATGATATTGTTGGGCGTCAGATCGTGCACATACATCGCGGTGACCGCGTGCCCGATGGGATAGGCGTGGGTGTGCCGTACCATCTTCGGGTTGCCCGTGGTGCCGGAGGTGAAATAGATCAACATCGGATCGGAACTTTTGGTCGCCTCCACATCGTCCGCTGTGAGCTTCCGCGATGCAGCGTCCATGAGGTCCTCCCATTTCTCCCAGCCTTCGAATGTTCCGCCGACGACGATGCGATGCTCGAGCCGATCGAGCTTCTCCTTGACCGCATCGACCTTCTC
>CAZSUE010000409.1:0-5030 GCA_964609045.1 uncultured archaeon
GTCTTCCCGTCGAGGAGCGCCTCGATCGTATGAGCACGACGGGGGATGGGTCCGACGGCACAGAATGCGACGCGGTAGTGCATCCGCTCATCGATGACCACCGCGACACCGACCTGCGCGAGGTCCTCGCCGGCGTAGCGGCCGCGCTTCAAGTAGCACCCGTGATGTGCCCTCGCCGTTGGATGTCGCACCACGATATGGCTGACCAGTTCGGTCCGCTCAAGACAGGTGGTCTTGGGACAGACGAACCAATCCTCCAGCGTTATGGTGCGCTTACCGACCGCGCCGGTCGCATGGACGGTGGTATCGTAGCAGAGGAGCGCGGGCGCGCTATCGAGCGACGGGATCGCGGTGCATATATTCCCGACCACTGTGGCGCGGTTGCGGATGCCCATCGAGCCGACCGTGAGCGCCGCCTCATAGAGCGCGGGAAAGTGTTCGCGGACGAACGTGCTTGCGAGGAGCCGGTCGAAGGTGACGGCGGCGCCGACGGTCAGTTCACCTGTCGTCGCTTCGTACCTGAGCCGATCGGACCCCTCGATACGCTTGAGGTCGACCACGGCCGCGGGCTGGATCGCGCCCTCGTTCAATTGCAGTACCATATCGGTCCCACCGGCGAGGAGCACGGCGTGGGGCTCGTATTTGGCGAGGAGGCGCACCGCCTCGTCGGTGCTGGTGGGACGATAGTAGGTAAACGGTTCCGTCGCGTGCATGGTTCCACATTCCTGGTTCCCTTTCCGGCTCTCTTTTCTACCACGGTCGATCCGAGCGCGCCCGATATCGTCTTACTCCGGTTGGGGCGGTGCGAACGCAACGATGCGGCAGAGCGACGATTCGAGCTCCATCCCCTTGAGCGGGAAGCACCCGATCCAGCAGCGTTGGTTCGCAAGCTTGGAAATCTCGCCGCCGAGGTTCTCCGCGTGCACGATACCCTTGGGGAACAGTTCGAGATGCATCACCTGGTAGTAGACCTCTGGGTCGAACATTTCGTCCCATTTCTTCCCGTACTTCTCGACCAGCTTTGCTTCCGCGGCCGCGAACGATTTCGGGTGCCATTCACGGATGATCGTGTTCATCGGGTGGTCGGCGCTGCCGCAATCGACGCCGATCCATTTGATCTGCTTCTCGATGACCCATTTATGGAACTCCGGGCCGGGACCGGGATGCTTCACGAAATAGCCAATCTCGTCAGCGTCAGGCTGATACCATGCATGGCGCTCGTAGCCGGTGTGGATGATGAGGATGTCGCCGTCGCGGATATCGGCCTTCGCCTCGAGCATCTCGGGCGAATAGAGGTCGTAATCGCCGACCTCTTCGGAGATGTCCACCACCACGCCAGGGCCGACCCATTCCTCCATGGGCACTTCGCCGATGGTGCGGCCGCTGCCATGGAAATGGATCTCGCCGTCCATATGCGTCCCCACATGGTTACTCGTCTTGATGATCTGGCCGTTGGCGCCCTGCCCCATGTGCGCGCCGGCGATGCGTTTGAAATATTGGATCCCGAGCGGCATATAACTGGGCCATGGCGGTGTGTGCACACTCAGCGGCTGCGTGAGATCGTAGAGCTGGACCTCGTTCATAAATTCGAAAACATCGGCGATATTCATTGCCATTGTCGCTCACCTGTATTGTCTGACTGTTTGACTTCCTGCAATCGGTTGTTCGGCACACGGTGGCCGAAGACCGCCTCGGTGCCAATTGTGTCAATGCGAGAGAGAATACCGCCACCATTATTAAACGCTCGTTCTTCGTCGGCGAAATGGTCACACCGGCCTATGAAGCAGATGCATAATACGGTGCAAGGGTGGGTTATGCGAGCGGTGCCACGCGGTACGATACGAGACCTCGTCCCGCCG
Organism: uncultured archaeon; assembly: GCA_964609045.1. Taxonomy (GTDB): domain Archaea; phylum Thermoplasmatota; class Penumbrarchaeia; order CAZSUE01; family CAZSUE01; genus CAZSUE01. The sequence continues at coordinate 1,860 of CAZSUE010000409.1, forward strand.
CTCCAGCACCTTCGACGAGATGCCGTCGATGCGGGTGCAGATGTAGAAGATGGCGCAAAATGAGGTGAGCGGGGAAAATTCGTGTTCTCGAGTACGGTCCCGACGATGGGCGAGGTGGGGTGTCCACCGGTCGAGCACTGGATCAGCTATTGATCCGGATCCCAGGCCCAATTCCGGTTGCCGCACTGTGGGCAGACGCATCCATTGGGAATTTTCATTTGAGCCGTACATATCCCGCTGGCACTTACTTTCGTTGGAAAACGCCCGTTTGAGATCCTCGGCCGGCACAATAACGGGCAGAGACATCGCGTTGATATCGACTGCCGCGCTATTATAGCGAATGGAGAGGGGTCGGTGAAAGTACTCGAATGGCTGCGCCTCGATAACGATAACGATAACGATAATGATAACGACACAGATCGCGATCGAAGGGTGCCAGCGGTCAATATTTATGGCGCCGGCCGGAAGATGTGATAACGCTTACTCGCCCGTGATGGAGCGGCGCCATACGCCGGTAATAGATCTCGGCCAGAGTAGCCCAGATTAGCCCAGATTAGCCCAGATTAGCCCAGCCCAGCTCTTATGCAACAGCGACATACGCCCCCCAGACCCGATTACCGCGCCCACCAATCCCGATGCTTGCGATACCATTCCACCGTCTCCGCCAGCCCCTCGTCGAACGGGACCACCGGCTCCCACCCCAGCGCACGGAGCTTCGCATCGTCGATCGCATAGCGCCGGTCGTGCCCGGGCCGGTCGGTGACGAAGGTGATCCGTTCCTCGGACATCCCCAGTCTCGTGAGGATCGCCTGCGTCACCGCGAGATTGGTACGATGATTGCCGCCGGCGATATTATAGCGCTCACCGAGCGCACCCTCCCTGCAGATCAGATCGATGGCGCGGCAATGGTCCGTGACATGCAGCCAGTCCCGTATCTGCCGCCCATCACCGTAAACCGGCACATCGTTCCCTGCGAGCAGCCGTGTGACGAAACGCGGGATCATCTTCTCGGGATACTGGTACGCCCCGTAGGTATTCGCAGCGCGCGTGATCACCACCGGCAGATCGTGGGTGACATAATACGAATACGCGAGCATCTCTGCGCCCACCTTCGTCGCCGCATACGGGTTCCGCGGGCAGAGCGCCGCTGTCTCCACCGCCGCCTCACCAACAGGAATAGTGCCGTAGACCTCGTCGGTGGATATGAGGATGAACTTCGACACCCCGTACCGCCGCGCCGCAGCGAGGAGGACATTGGTCCCCTCCACATTCGTACGCACGAACGGCGCGGCATCGGCGATGGCGCGGTCCACATGCGTCTCCGCCGCAAAATGAACGACGAGGTCGACCCCGCCCTCCGCCTCCATCTCGTGCATCACCCTCTGCACAGCGCTCGCGTCACAGATATCGCACTTCACGAACCGATGCCGTGGCTCGTCCTCGAACCGCTCCAGTGTTTGCGGGTTCGCAGCATAGGTCATCGCATCGAGGTTCACCACACTACTTTCGCGGTCGCGTTCGAGGAGGTAATGAACGAAATGACTGCCGATAAAGCCCATGCCGCCGGTGACAATATACCGCATCTCATGCTCGCCCCTATACTATCGTTTCGATCGGAGCCTTAACCGCCGCCTACCTTAAAAAACGCTCGGCGGATTCGACACAGCCCGCCAGGCCCCAAAAGAATTAAAACCGAAAAAGTCTATGGCCGTGCGCAAGAAGCCCACTGTTTCTTGATGCGGCTGTGGTCCAGTTTGGTAGGACTGAGGCCCCCCAAGCCTCCAGCCCGGGTTCGAATCCCGGCAGCCGCATACCTCCATCTTTCTTCCCGTTGCCCAACTTACGAGCTGAAGCTCTCTCTGAACATCGCCGCCCGCTCCTCCTCTGAGAACCCGACGAGTGGATAGAAGATCGGGATCGGGAAGCTCGTGCGGCTGCGCATCGCGTCGAACGCACCAAGCGTCTCGCCCGTGACCACCGCCGCCGCATGCTCGCGCCGCGCGACCCGATGCGCGATATCGAGCATCGCGCCGCATATCCCTCTTCGCCCCCCTTCACCCTCTGCACCCTCTTCGCCCGGTCGCGCAAAGCCACGCCATTTCACCTGCAGCCCGGGCGACCAGTCAGAGAGCCGCTGTACACCGAACGGCGACTTATCATTCCCAAAAGCACCTATAGCAGCATTGCTGTCGGTATCGGTATCGGCATCGGCATCGGTTCGGTCCGGGAAACAGATCGGATAGACGCGGCAACCGCGTTTCATCATCAGCCACGCCGCCAGCAGCGCGATCTCGCGCTCGACGACCACCACCACCTTCCCCTGACTCCCGATGGGCAGCCCGCCCGGTGCTGCAAACTTATCGGTAAAGATGAACGCGCGTTGGTCGCGCACCTCGATAGAGAGCTCCCAGTCCGGTTCGTCGAGGTCGACGGTGAGCCCCATCTCCCCGTTCGCCTCGAGCACCGCATAGCCCACCGCGCCGGCCAGCTCCATGCTGGTATACGGATGGGTGCCGTGTCGCCGCGCACGGATGGCGAAGCTCGTCGCCGGTTCCAATTGGTCACTCGCGCGGCTGACGGCACGGTCGATGATCGTCTCCATCTTCGATCCGGTCTCTTCGGCGGGGCTGAACGAGACCAGTCCAAATGTGCGTTCGAGTAACCAGCGCGCGCGCTCAGCTGCGTCGGTATCGGTATAGAGGAAGAGCCGCCCCCGCGAGCGCTCGATGACGCAGTCGAGATCGCGGTCTGCGAACGCGCGCTCGATGCGCTCGATCAGTATCCGCTCGAACCGCCGCCGCACACGCTGGCTCTTCAGCCCGATCTCGCCATAGCGTAACAAAAAGAGGGTCACACCCTCGCAATCGAGCCGCCGCTAATAAAGTTTCGGCACTGCTCTACTCTACTGCGCTCATTGGCCAATGCTCGATGATCATGGTCACCGTTGATGGACCGTTGATCCCTCAGCGCGTCAGTTCCCCGAGGCACCATTCCCGGTTTCGACGCGCTTCTTCGTCGCTCGGGTCGAGCGCCAATACGCGGTCGTAACAGCCCACCGCGCCCTTGAAGTCGCCCAGCGCCGCAAGAATGTTGCCGCGATTGAACCATGCCTCGACATAATCCGGCGCCAGCTCGATGGCGCGCATATAGCACTCCAGCGCCGCTTGATGC
>CAZSUE010000410.1:0-3343 GCA_964609045.1 uncultured archaeon
GGCCTCCACACGCCCCAGTGAGGTATTGAGAGCGATCGGCGTGCCGGACCCGTTCGGTACTCCCCCGTCGTCCACCGCACCTTCGAACGCGGCGTCACCGCTGGCGAGGTAGCATTCGATGACGGCGTGCTGCGCCGGTACCCTGCCGAGATTCCGGACTGGAACGGTGATTTTCACCACGCCCGTCTCCGGCGCAACCTCTGTGACGAACTCGCTGGCGCGGATGGCGATATCAACGCCTTGGCGCGAATCGGCTGGCGAGCTGTGGAAACGGTATTTATCGTACTGCCCGCCAAATCGCTCGCTGGCGCGGTCTCCACCGTCGTCGTCCCCTCCGCCACGGTCGACACCGCCCCAGACGGAGACGAGCCGGTTGTTCGCATCGAGGAAGGTGGCGGCGTTCAATTTACTCGCCGTGCCGTTGGTCAGCGCCCGCGGCGCAGACCATCCCCCGTCGGCCGAACGCGCCGCGGCATAGATATTCGTCCCGTTCGGGTGCTCGCCTGCGGTCCAGACCGCATAGAGCGCGTCGGTGGCGGGGCGGCTGACGAGCTCGGCGGCGAGGATGAGACCCGATGCACGGTGCACGATGGTGGGTCCGCCCCAGCGCGACGCGGTACGGTTCCAAACGAACGAATAGAGACGGTAGGGCGTGGACGATGAAGCGGGATCGTATGCTACGAACGAGACCACCGCGTTCCCGTCCGCGTCGTACGCGACCGACGGCACTTTCATCTTGAGCTCATCACCGATGGCCGTATTGCTCAGATCGACCGAGACGGGTTGCGACCAGTTCCCGTCGGCACTGCGGTGGCTAGAGAGGAGCTGTGTATCGTCGATGGTGCTCGGATCGCGATCAGCGTCGTTGAGCCATACGGCGGTACTCCGTTCGGATGCGGGGTCCGGATCGGATGCGAGCGCGAGCCCGAAGTTCGCACCTAACGCGCGCTTTCCGCTCCATGTTCGGGTCTGGGTCTGCTGCGAGAGCAAAGTGGGCTCCGACCAGTTCGCGCCGTCCCAGCGTGAGCTATAGACCTCGAGATCGTCGCGCGTATTGACCAGCCCGTCGCTGTCGCGCACCCATGTGGCGATAACGCCATCGCCCACCCGCGCAAGACGCACCGCACCGTCGATGGGACCCTCGCCGGTGCCGGGATCATCAGTCAGCGGTGCGGGGTCCGACCACTGGTTCGTTTTCGGGTCCCAGACGGCGTAATAGAGGTGATTGTGCGACATGATCGCCACGAGGTCCCGCGTTTGCGGATACTCCTCCGCCTCCAGTGTGTTCTGGGTCCAGACCACGACGATACGCCCGTTGCCGTCGAACGCCACCGCCGGGTCCAACTCGTTCTTGAAGTTCGAGGTGATGTTCGGCAGCCGGTGCCAGCGCTTCTCCTCCCAAACGCTGCATGCAACCTCGGGCGTGGTATGGGTGGCGTTATAGCGCCGTTGCGTGATCCATGCGGTAGCGGTGTGGCCTTTCTTCGAGCTGGCGACGACCGGCGTCGGCGGGACGAGGTCGCAATAGGCCGGCTCGATATCTGCACCATCTTCGGCGCGCGATGTGAGCGCTCGGCCCGGCGAATATTCGTACTCCCATTCAAAGTCATGATCGTAGGAACAGATCTCGCCGGAGACGAGCGTTTCCCATTCGCTCCCGAGACCGATCCAGCTAGCGGGGTTATAGACCTTCACCGATCCGCGCAACACGAACCGAAGCGTACATTCGAGGAGGATGCGGAAGGCGGACGCGGCGAAGCCATTGTCCTCGGTATAGGCGATATCGAGTTCGAGCGGTGCTTCGAAGCGTGCGGAGGCCTCTGCGCCGAGCTCCGCCCGCACGACACCGAGCGCATGACAATATGCGCCGATATAGGCGGAGAGCGTGCCCCAGAGCGTCGCGCCAGGCGTGAAATGGAACTCGGTGAAATGGAGCGATTCGTTCACCTCGATCGCGATGGTGACGCCCACATCTCGTATGCCCGCAGCAGCGCCGAACTCGATCTCCGCGCCGCATTCTGCGAGGCGCGGGATCCCAACGATGGTGAATCGGCGAAATTCCGATCGTAGGCCGCGGTCACGGGGAGTACAGCAACCCGATCGCTTCCGTAAAGGTCTGGACAAAAGGCTTTTCGGCGGTCGAGCCTGGGTGGCCTTTTTCGCCGCTCGACGCCCCCTTCGCGAATAACTGGGGTTGGGATGACATACATGGCATACTTTCCCGCTCCGCCAATGTTCGCCGGTCGGCCGCGTTTCGCGGTGCGAAACGGCAATCAGCCGAAACAAGTGTGTTTCTGCATCGGCCACCTTTCGTGGTGCGAAACGGCACGCTCCCCGACCATCTTCGAGCCGCAACGCGGAAATCACCGCAGGTGTTTTTGTGGACAGCCAGTGTTGCGCACAGTTGCCGGAACGGCCGGAACGACCGGAATAAAAGCTCGCACTACCTCGGCACCACAGCATCGCATGTACTGGCGTTTACAGGTTCGTACAGCCTCTAAAGGTTACGCGGGTTGCACGGGAACGCTCAACGCTCAACGCTCAACGCTCAACGCTCAACGCTCAACGCTCAACGCTCAACGGTCACTGATCCTCTTCGTACGCCTCCTCCTCTCCCATGAACAGCTCATCTTCCTCGAAGTATGCCTGCTGTTCCATATTGAGATTGGGGGCGGCCTGCACCTGTTGTTGGATCTGCGGTTCGTTCCCTTTAAAATCCTGTTGCCCGCGCCGGACCTTCACTTGCTCCGGCGGCAGCTCGAGCTTCTCCAGCTTCTTGAGTGTCAGCTCCAGCTTGATATTCTGCACCTCCTCTTGCTCGAGTTCGACCCGGTAGATATACTCCGGCGGTTCCGTATCCGACGGTTCGGGATCGGAACTCACGAACCGCAGCTCTTCGGCGGGTTTATCCACGGTGGTCAGCTCCAGCGTCACCTTCTTCCCGGTCTTGTTCTCGATCTTGATGGTGCGGTTGATCGTCTCGGTCCATGACCGTTCGATCATGCGCTTGGAGAGCCGCCGCGTGCGGGTCTTGTTCTTCTCCACGCTGGCGAGCTTATCGTTGATCTCCACGAACGGGTCGCTGATTTGTTCCGATCTGAACCGATCCTTCACCGGCGAGACCACCGTCTCGGTGATGGTCAGCGGGATCCCCTCCTCCTTGATGATCAATTGTGAGGAGGGGATGAACTGGGCACCGTCGAGGCCGGTGAAGATATAGCGCATATTTGCACTATATTTCGAGTTCTGGTGCACCGACCATGCGGTATACTCGATCTTGGCCGTCCACTCGATACTGAGCTCGGCGGCGCTGTCGATGAACGGCACCCGTGTCGTCTTAGGC